>CAVIOJ010000057.1:0-8055 GCA_963644225.1 Lachnospiraceae bacterium
GAGAAAATGATATGGTCATACTTGAAAATAGAATTTCTGCACTGTGGCAGGAAGAAAAATATATAGATATATGTAAAGAAGGAAAAGACATATTAGACAAGGCGCAAGCATATTATGTCCTGGATAAAGGGAACAATGATTTTCTTGTGGCTAAGACTGTGGCGTATGTGGTGATGTCCGCATTTATGCTAGGAGATGAAGATTTACTTACATTATTAGTCGAGAGGAAGTCACAAGCTTGTATTAAAAAAGTCTATGAAGATAAGGATGTCCGAGAGTGGACTCTGCAGGCCTTACAGATACTAAATATGGACTATGTCAGAAGCTCTTTTATTGAAAAATTTTTACCAGAAGAATACTTAGAACAGTTTGATTTTGAAAAATTTAAAATTAATAATGAAGAAAAAAAGGATCCCTTGGCTGATGAAATTGCAGAAAGACAGCAGGCAGAGTGGGATGCTTTTATAGATAGATGTAATGAAGTGGGATTGATAGACCTAAGGTCTGTCACATTGGATTTCTCCGCAGAGTTTTTTAAGGGGGAGACCAGAAATGATTTTTATATTGAGCCGCTTATGAAACATGCCTGGGCTGCCAATATAGAGGTACTGCACAAGGTGGACATATTGTGTCAGACCTTGGATATACCGTATTTTGTGGATTGGGGTACTTTACTTGGTACTATTCGTCATCAGGGCTTTATTCCATGGGATGATGATATCGATATCGGTGTGCTTCGCGAAGATTATAATAAGCTGAAATATGCCATAAATAATTGCCAGAATGAGCTGGAATTTTATGATATCTATGAAGTGGAGGACTGGGGTGCACATGCTTCCAAGATAACCAATACTTTGAATACTCTAACGGATCGTTATGACTTAAAAAGGTATCACGGCTTTCCGTTTTCGGCTGGGGTAGATGTCTTTATCATAGATGCCGTGCCTAGAGATAAAAAGCTTGAAAAGGAACAGTATGGGGCCTTACAGGCTATATCTGAGGTAGTGCATCTGAGGGCTGAGATGGAACAGATGGATCCGGATTCCAGTCAGTATCAATATGAGAAGAATAATGAGAAAAATCTGATTGAGAGTATACGAAGAATTTGCCATGTAGAATTTACAGAAGAAATACCAAGTAATCAGGAATTGTTTATCCTAAAGGAAGAAGTGCTAAGTGTATATTCCAAGGAACAGGCAGATTATTACACTGTGCCACACAGGTTGGCGAATGGTCAGGATTATTACATCCCAAAGGAAGTCTTTGATAGCAGGCTTCGCATGCCTTTTGAAAACATAGAGGTGTCGGTGCCTGTAGGATATGAGTTTATCCTCAGGAAAAATTATGGTGACAATTATATGACTCCGATTAACCGTGGAGGAGGTCACGGTTATCCATTTTATGGTATCTTGATTGATGCGGTAGGAAAGAAACGTAAGGATGAGAGCAAAGAGGATACGCTAGATTACATAGAGCAATATGCCACTGGCTATTATGATAGATTCTTGGAGCAAAATAATAAATCGACTTTTACATATGATGATACTGATTTTGCCAAAGAGCAGGTAGATGGTTGCGTGGTTTCGGAAGAAATGAAGCGTAACCGAGCAGCTGAGATGGAAGTGCTAGCTGAGATACAGCGTATCTGCGAGAAGAAAAATCTCAAGTATTTTGCAATAGGAGATACTATCACAGGCGCAGTAGAACGCGGGGGATATATGCCACAGTCTGAGGGCATTCATATAGGTATGCCAAGAGAAGATTATATTACCTTTATGAATTGTCTGGGAGAAGAGCTGGATAGCTGGTTTACATTTGAGAGTATATATCTAAACGATTGGCACCTGGATATGAAGTCTTATGTCACTACAGATGCATATCTGGTAAAGGATCAGGATTACTTGGAAAGATTCCATGGCTGCAGTGAAATTGTGGGCATAGATATATCACCGATGGATATGGTAGAAGATGACGCGGCCGCTGATCAGACACGCAAGGATATCATCCATGCAATGCTTCGCACAGCTGCTATCGTGCCAAGTCAGCCTCCATATAGTGAAGAAATATTATCACTGGTGGATGAATGGGCAAATAGGTTGCAGCTGACCATGGAAAAGGATGGAAATCTTCAGAGAAATTTTATTAGGGCAGCAGACATGGTAGCTTCCATGTATCGAAAGCCAAGCAAAAAAGTACGTTTTACAGCTGATATGCAAGCAGACGTAGAAAAGGTGTATCCGAGAGAATGGTTTGATGAGGTAATCAGCATGCCTTTTGAAAAGGGCAGTATAATGGTGCCAGCTGGTTATAAAAATATGTTGGGAGAATAGGAATGCTTATTCCAGATAAGAATTTTTTTGAAGGACAGGAGCGGGATGGTTTTTTTGTAGATTCCCGTATGAAGCACTATTGGGCAGCGCAGCTTGAGGTGTTAGATGAGATAAAAAGAATATGCAAAAAGCATGAGATAAAATACTTTGCAGAGTGGGGTTCTTTGCTTGGCGCAGTAAGACACGGCGGCATCATTCCCTGGGATGATGATATCGATATAGGCTTATTGCGGGATGATTGGAACCGCTTTGCAAAAGTGGCTCCAGGAGAGCTTGCCAGTTGGTTTGAGATGAAAAATATCTATAATGATCCGGAACAGGACAACTGTATTATGCGAGTTATAAATAGCAGATACATGCGTTTTGACAAGGATTTTTTGGAACGTTTTTATGGCTGCCCTTTTTCTGTTGGAATTGATATTTTCCCTATAGATTATCTACCACGAGATAAGCGTAAGGAAGAAGAACAGGTCAATCTGGTGCATACCCTTATGGTGACGGCATCTACTGTATCTCCGGAGCCTCCTTATAATCAGGATGATAGAGATATCGTGGCTATGTGGGAAGAGAAGCTGGGAGTTAAAATAGACTGGAACAATCGCTTACATCACGAGATAAAAAAATTGGTGGATATGGCTATGCAGCAGTGTCAGCCAGAAGATGCTGCAGAAGTGTGTTCCATGATGCGTCGTCAGCGTGGTCAGGACTACAGAGTACCAAAGGAATATTATGACGAGTGGGTGGAAATGCCCTTTGAATATACTACAATACCTGTTCCAAAGAACTATGATTATATATTAAAATTGAAATATGGAGAGGATTATATGACTCCAAAGCAGGTGTTAGGAGGACATGATTATCCTAACTATAAGGGTCAGGAATTGGCACTAAAAGAAGTGATGGAAGGGGAGTTTCATACGGAGCTGACTTATGAACAGATACAGCAGCTTATCGATATGAAGGTGGCCCAGAGTTACAGTTAAGCGAGACTCATGGAAGAGTCTCAGAATTCATGGAGGAAGGTATGAAAAAAGTTATTACCTATGGGACGTATGATCTTTTTCATGAGGGACACTATAAGTTGCTTCAAAGAGCCAAGGCTTTGGGGGATTATCTGATAGTGGGAGTCACTACAGAGCATTTTGATGAGGCCAGAGGCAAGGTTAATGTGGTGGATTCTCTGTTAGAACGCGTGGAGAATGTGCGAAAAACCGGCTTTGCAGATGAAATTATCGTGGAGGATCATGAGGGTCAGAAGATAGAGGATATCCAAAAATATGGAGTGGATATTTTTACCGTCGGTTCAGATTGGGTAGGCCATTTTGATTATTTGAAATCCTATTGTGACGTTGTGTATCTGGAACGCACTAAAAACGTGTCTTCTACCATGATTCGTAAGGAAAAATTTCCAATTGTACGGACGGGTATAGTGGGCACAGGTCGTATTGCACCCAGGTTTATTTCGGAGTCCAAGTATGTCAGCGGACTTGAGGTGGAATGTGCCTACAATCCAGAGGCCATCAGTGCGGTTAAGTTTGAGAATCTGGAAAAATTGCCGGTATACTCCGACGGTTATCAGGATTTTTTAGAGCATGTAGATGCGGTCTATATTGCATCGCCTAACGAGACGCATTATCAGTATGCCAGAGAAGCACTGAAAAATGGTAAGCATGTGTTGAGTGAAAAGCCGCTTGCGTTTACTTATGAGGAAACTTGTGAGTTGTACGACTTGGCCAAAGAAGAGCATGTAGTGCTGATGGAAGGAATTAAGACTGCCTATTGTCCTGGTTTCCAGCAGTTGATGAATGTGGCAAAAAGTGGAAAAATCGGCCAGATAAGAGATGTGGAAGCTTGCTTTACCAGATTGGCTAATCCCGATTCGAGAGAGCGAACAGATGCAAATTATGGCGGAGCTTTCCTGGAATTTGCTGGATATACATTACTTCCTATTTTCAAATTGTATGGCACTAAATATGATGATGTCAGCATAGACAGCATTTATGATGATGCTGGCTTGGATGTCTATACCAAGATACAATTGCGTTATCCTGAGGGGATGGCAACTGCCAAGATGGGTGTGGCAGTCAAGTCTGAAGGAAGTCTTGTGATTGCCGGAACAGAAGGCTATATTTTGGCGCCATCACCATGGTGGTTGACTCACAGGTTTGATGTCCGTTATGAGGACCCTGACAAGATAGAACACTTTGAACCAAGCTTTCAGGGAGATGGCCTGCGCTATGAGATTAGCGAATTTGTAGGCAAAATCAATGGAACTGGTCGCAGAGACTATAAGCTGACGAAGGAAGAGACTGTTGCCATGTCTCGAATTGTAGAAAAATTTATGCGAGAGCGTGGCAGGATATAAGGTGAAGTAGTGAATAGCTTTTAGATTTAGTCGGAGTAATCTCCTACTCTAAGCAATAGCGAAGACGCGGCAATGGCAAGTGAGTTTTTATGCGGAGATTTAGTGAGCGAGCCTTGGCACAGATGTGTAGCAAGCGAGCCTTGAGCAGATGTGCAGAGTTAAAAATACGAATATGGGGTGAATAGATGATTAGACTGGGCATTATCGGCACAGGAAGAATTGCAAAAAGATTTGCCACAGATGCATGGCAGGGATTGGATGTAGAGATTACGGCAGTATACAATCCTCATCATAATAGTGCTCTTGTATTCTGCCAGGAAAAACATGTGGGAAGACCATACTCTAATTGGGACGAATTTGTAGCTTGCATCGATGCGGCTTATGTGGCAGCACCTCTTGGAACCCATGCAGCTTATGTGGAGAAGTTGCTTTTGGCAGGTGTACATGTTTTGTGTGAAAAACCCATGGTGGTATCCGAGTCCCAGGCCAGACATCTTTATGAAATTGCAAATAAGAATCAATGCATACTGATGGAAGGGATTAAGACCGCGTATAGCCCAGGCTATCAGAAAATAAAAGAGTTGCTGGCAGGGGATATCATAGGCCAAGTCAAGGACGTGGAAGCCTGCTTTACCAAATTGGTGGAGCCCGGCCTTAGAGAATGGACTCATGTAGAGGATTGTGGCGCCATGACAGAAGTTGGTACATATGGCTGCTTTGCAGTCACCAGTATTTTGGGCAATTGCCCTACCAAAGTAAGTCATGTATCTTTGAGAAATGAAGAAGGTGTAGATACTTTCACAAAAGTATTTTTTCAATATGGAGAAGATGCTACAGCCCTTGTCAAGGCAGGAATCGGAGTCAAGGCGGAGGGAGAGTTAATCATCTCTGGAACGAAAGGGTATATATTAGTGCGGGCGCCTTGGTGGATGCCAAGACAAATTGAGGTGCACTTCGAAGATGCCAGTGCGACTGAGACATATCAGTGCCCATTTGAAGGCAATGGCTTACAGTACGAATTGGAGTATTTTTTACAAAAAATTGAGAATAGAGAGACTGCTGATGTGGTCGCAAAGGAGCAAAGTATAGCCATTGCAAAAATAATGGAAGATTTCTTGCAGGGCGAAGGAAAGTATAGGGAAATGAAATCTTGAATCTCAGAATCTCCTGCCATTAATTTCAATTATTTATTTAAATTAATGGCAGGAGATTTTTTGATATGCAAAACTAATTTAAATTCTCCTGCCCGCTTGCACGGAAAGGAGAATCTATGACAACAAGAGAGTACAAAAGCAATGTATAGGGCGGACTGAGGATCATTTAGAGGCAGACATAGAGCGTGCTATTAGTGATTGCATAGAGAATGATATACTAAAGGACTTCTTAAAAGATCGAAGAGGGGAGGTTGTTGGTACTATGGCACTTGATTTCACATTCGAACGACAACTACAGCTTGAAGTAGCAGACGCCAGGGATGAAGCAAGAGAAGAAGGGCTTGCAGAGGGCCGCGAGGCAGGACTTGCAGAAGGACTAGCAGAAGGCAGAGCGGAAGGCAGAGCAGAAGGCGCAGCGGAAATTAAAAAGATAACTTTATTAACCCAATATCTGGTAAAGGACCAGCGTATTGATGACCTGACGCGAAGTACTCAGGATGAGGAATTTCGTAATCAACTCTTGGTAGAGTATGGAATACAATAAAATACGAGATATTCGAAAATAATCTAAATATATTTAGCAAAAATCCGATATATATGATATAGAATAGAACCGTAGCAAAATGGACTTTGTTAGGTGCGAATGGAATCGCTATCAGTTATATGGGATATGGAGCCTTGCATCTGATGATGCAGGGCTTTTTTGTTTTTATAAAGGGGAAAAATGGGATTCGAATATACACCAGAGATAATTAGAAAAATGCAGTTGGTGGAGCTTGAGATGCTTCATGAATTTGACCGTATATGTAGAGCAAACAATATCACGTATATCTTGGATGCCGGAACACTGCTTGGAGCATATAGAAATCAGGGCTTTATTCCTTGGGATGATGATGTGGATATCAGGATGCTTCGAAGTGAATACGAGAAATTTTGCGAAGCATGTAAGACTCAGCTGAATACTGAAAAATATTTTTTGCAGAATCACAAGACGGACCCAGGCTATAGATGGGGATATGCAAGGATGCTCCGAAATGGGACAAATTTCAAGCGAGCTGGCCAGGATATGCTTACCATGCGAAGGGGGATCTTTATTGATATATTTCCTGTAGATGCCTTGCCTGATGGGAAGTTTGCTAAAGCTGTGTATAACAACAAATGCTGGCTGGCCAGAAAGATGCTTTATTCTGAAGTGGCATTGGGAAATTATAAGCCGGGTATAAGAAAACTGGGATTTAGAATACTTCATCTTTTTCCACAAGAAACAGCTTACAAGATGTTTGAAAAGTTAAGCAATAAGTATAATGGCAAAAATGCGCAAAAAGTAAGAATTCAAGGATGGGGAGACCCAGTGGATTCAGCAGGCTTTGAAAAAAAGTGGTTTTTAGAAACTGATAAGATTTGGTTTGAAGATGATTACTTTATGTGTCCTAAGGATGTGAAAGGCTTCTTGGAACATTCCTTTGGATCTGATTATATGACACTGCCGCCAGAAGAAGAAAGACGACCTAGGCATGTGGCGACAGAGATAACATTTCCTGAAGAATGAGGTGATTTGCGATGAGAGAGAATGATAAGATGTTAAATTTTACTGTGGGTCCAGTTCAAGAAAGTGAGGCAGTATTACGGATTGGAGCGCAAAGAACACCTTATTTTCGCAACGAATCATTCTCAAAAATAATGCTAGAAAACGAAAAAATGCTAACAACTCTTGTAGAAGCACCAAGAGGTAGTAGGGCTGTGTTTCTAACGGCATCAGGCACAGGGGCAATGGAAGCCGCTGTTATTAATGCTTTCTCAGAGAAGGACAAGGTTCTGGTGATTGATGGAGGTAGCTTTGGACATAGATTTGTTCAACTATGCGAAATTTATTCCATTCCATATGTTGCTTTAAAAGTACCTGAAGACATGGATCTTACAGTTGAAATGTTGGAAAAGTACGACGGAGAAAGGTTTACTGGGTTATTAATTAACATGCACGAAACATCTCTTGGTAAGTTGTACAATATGGAAATGGTTTCAAGGTTTTGCCAGAAAAATAATATTTTCTTTATTGTTGATGCCATAAGTTCTTTTATTGCAGACGAACTAAATATGTCGGATTTAAAAATTGATATGGTTATAATTTCTTCGCAGAAGGCGTTGGCAGTGCCACCAGGAATATCAGCAATAGTCATGTCCCCTAGTGCTGTGAATAGAGTGAATG
>CAVIOJ010000058.1:0-11175 GCA_963644225.1 Lachnospiraceae bacterium
GTAGTAAGGCGTGTCCGGTGTATGAGAAATACAGTCATAAGTCTTCATTCTACTGCCGATGTACTTTTGTACCGGCTCAGTCTTTGAACGAGCTACCACAACCACATCCTTCATCTCACAGGCTATCAGTTCCTGTCTCTTTGTCTTGCGCTTAATTCGAGTGATTTCAATCAGGCCATTTGTATATGAATAATCAAAATCCACCTTGCTATTTTGGGTCACAAAATA
Source organism: Lachnospiraceae bacterium (assembly GCA_963644225.1). Classification (GTDB taxonomy): domain Bacteria; phylum Bacillota; class Clostridia; order Lachnospirales; family Lachnospiraceae; genus Pararoseburia. The sequence goes on from CAVIOJ010000058.1 coordinate 229, forward strand.
ACAGACAATAATCATGACAATCAGTGGGATTCCAAAAACCTTATAATTTACAAAGACAAAATTTAGCGCTACTAAAACAGTAAGTATAATAAGCACTATATTGTAGATTTTTGTAATCTTTGGTGTGTCCCTGTGAATTGATTTTTCTATATATACATCTTGGTAGTACACTAAATTTTCCTCCGCAAAATCATAGTCTCATAGGTAGATATTCTACCACTGGCATTACCCAAAAGCAAATCTCCCTCCCCTGCAACTATGTGCTGGTCACAGTCAGAAAAATTCTGGATAAATACGTATTCCGTATCTCCTTTTGTGCGACTAGTCACCTCAACGCCATTTGGAATATTGGCAAAAGGAATCTTCACACGAGACAATTCCACGATGCGTTTGTAGAGATCATCGTAGCAAGACTGCTCCACATCTGCCGCAATATAATATCCATATCCCATGCCATATGGCTGGAAAGTCACTGCTGGCTGTCCCTGGTAGAAGTCCATGCCGTAAGTCATAAGGACTCTGGCGCTGTGGGTTTCTATCAACTGGCTCAAGTTCCTGCTCTCATAAGAAAGCTGTCTTGCAAAAATGCTTCTGTCCTCCGGAACAAGCTGGTTGAACTCATGGTCATAAAGTCCATCAATTTCTGTCTGACGCAAACCTAGTAATTCTGTCAGGCCAGCCGGTGTCGGTCCAAGATAGCACTTGTCATGCTCATCCACAATTCCTGAGTGATAGGTTGTGATAAAAATGCCGCCTTTTTTTACGAATTCTTCGATGCGCTTTGCAAAGCCCTCGCGATACATATATGTCAGAGGCGCTGCAATGATTTTATAAGATGAAATGTCGTGATCCATATTAATCACATCAACATTTACTCCAAGTTTACGAAAAGCCCGGTAAGACTTCTCCACAGCCTCCTTGTAGTGCATGCCGCAATTTCTCGGGCCCTGAGCATCCTCAAGTGCCCAACGGTTTTCTACATCGTAGATGACTGCAATTTCAGACTTGACCTCAGACCCTACAATCTCAGATAAGGCCTCAAGTTTTTCTCCTACGGCTGTCACTTCTTTAAAAACTCGGGTGTCATTTTCTCCATAGTGATCAATCACTGCCCCATGAAATTTTTCCGAAGCTCCGCGACTCTGTCTTATCTGAAAATATAATACACTGTCAGATCCATGGGCGAGAGCCTGCAGAGATTGAGCCGTTAAAAGTCCTGGTTTTTTTAACTTGCTGACAGACTGCCAGTTGGTAGATGTAGGACAAGACTCCATCAAGAGGAAAGGCTGGTTTTTCAATGAACGCATAAAATCATGCTGCATGGCGTTATCAGTTGCAGTCAAGATCTCCGCTTCCTTATGCCAGGTCGGATAAGTGTCCCAGGAAACTATATCAATCTCCTCTGCTAATTTGTGATAATTTAATCCATCGAAGTGATACATCATGTTGATAGTGGTAGGCAAATCAGAGCCCGCGTCTCTCAAAGCCCGAATCTCTTCGTGGATAAAATCCTGGGTCTGGTCACTGACAAAGCGCTTCCAATCCAGATTTAGCCCGTGTAAAAAAGTCTCTCCAATCGGAGAAGGACTCTCCACCTGGTCAAACGACTGATATGTATGACTCCAGAAAGTAGTACACCAGGCATCATTTAATGCGTCGATTGTCTTATATTTATCCTTGAGCCATCCACGAAAAGCCTCCTGGCAAAGAGGGCAATGGCACTGACCGCCATATTCATTGGACACGTGCCAGAGGATGACATTTTTTCTATTGCCATAACGCTTGGCAAGGGCCATGTTTATCTGGCGGACCTTTTCTCGGTAGACAGGAGATGTGTAACAATGGTTATGACGAAAACCAAAGAGAGCTCGCTGACGATTTTCATTTACACGAAGGACCTCTGGATATTTGTCAGACATCCATTTTGGACGAGCTCCCGACGGAGTGGCAAGAATGACAGATATATCAGCGGCTTCAAGGCGATCCATGGTAGCATCAAGCCAGTCGAATTGATAGACTCCCTCTTGTGGCTCCAAAGAAGACCAGGAAAAAATACCTACAGATACTGCATTGATATGGGCTTCCTTCATCATCTCTATATCTTTTTCCAGAATATCAGGCCGATCCAACCACTGTTCCGGATTGTAATCTCCGCCATATAAAAATCTGTCTAAATTCATAAGATCCTCCTAAAAAATTTTACGTCCGTATACAACAAATGCTCCCACATCGTGAGAGCACCTGCTAAAAACTCCCCTTTCTATATCCCTCTAAAAGAGAATGAAAGCGTTAATTTCTGACTATTGTCGATAAGATATTCCGGATGTGTAAGGGCTCCCCAGGTATCATCCCCGGCAATTCCCATCTGCTGCAATCCGACCCGGACAAATGTATTGTGTACCGGTGGCAACTCTGTAGGATGGGTGGCATTGTCAATCTCATGTGGAGAATATGGCAAAGCTGAAAAGCTAAGTCCTTCTCCCTCAAAGATGAGTCCTCGTCCCAAGGCATCCACTACCTTGGCAAATCGTACATCCACCTTGTTACCACATTCCTGTGGTACTAGGTATTTTGCCATATTATCAGCTACGCGGTTCTCGTATACGCCAAGCTTTGCATGACAGCGATCCACGTAAGTCTCCTCTGGTCCACGTCCATACCAGGTCAAGTTGTCATAATCCGCATCCAAAGTAAAGAGCATGCTGTATTCTGGAAGTTCTCCCACCTCACTTGATGCGTCCATGGTCATGGTGACATCTATCTGGCCATCTCCGTAAACAGCATAGGCCACGTGACAATCCATCTCAGGTTTTACCGGAAGATGATAGGTATAGGTAACAGTCACATGATCATCCTGGGCCATTACAAGTGGAAATGTCATATTGCGTCCGTGTTCAAACTTGTAAGAAGAGAACATACTGGCAATCTTCCACTGGCCTCCACGGAATGGCATCAAATTGGCTACATCATTGTCGGTAAGTGGTCTCCAGAAGTTTGGCTTCGGAATGGATTTGATCATCTCCACACCACCATATTTATAGGAAACCAGGCCTCCGTGAATACGAGAGAAGAGCACTTCAAAATTCTCTCCCTTGATGCCGATATTGTGCCAGCCTGTAGTAAGTGTATAAGGCTTTGCTTCAGCTACTTTCGGCTGTCTGTGTCCGATTATCTCCTGACCATATGCAACCTCGTGACCTCTTTTTGCCCACAGAGTATCTTCACGTAGGACAAATGATAAGGTGAGCACATATTCACCATCTTCTGGAACTTCTATTCCAAGATCAACTTTCTTTTTCTCGAGAGGCTCTACCGCGATGGTAATCACCTGCTCTTCCACCAACTGACCTTCTTTTTCCAGAGTAATCTGGGCATCAAAGACATCTGTGTTGGTAAAAAGATTCTTGTTGTGAATCAGTGCCTGTCCATCCTTAATGGAAACAGTGATGGTCTGGTAGTTGTATTTTACTTCCTGCATCTTTGGTGAAGGATCGCGATCCTTGCCGTAGCAGATACCATTTCCAGAGAAGTTGTAATCACAAGGTCTCTCGCCAAAGTCTCCGCCGTATGCCTGGAATTCTACGCCATAGCGATCTTTTTTCGTGATGGACTGATCGATGTAATCCCAGATAAATCCACCCTGGAAAAGAGGCTCCTCCTCCATCAAATCGATGTATTTGTGCATGGCACCACAGGAATTGCCCATGGCATGAGTATATTCACACTGGATAAATGGTTTATCACGATGCTTTTTCAAAAAGTCCTTGATATCGGCAGCCGGCAGATACATGGTAGAAACCATATCTGTAGTCTCTGGGAAACGAGGGTCGTTCCAAACGCTCTCGTAGTGAACTAATCTGGTATCGTCCCAAGAGCGAAGGGCGTCAGACATATCGAGGATATCCTTGCCGCCGTATGACTCATTACCGCATGACCAGATGACGATGGAAGGGTGATTTTTGTCCCTCTCAAACATGCTTCTGGCGCGATCAATGATAAGCTCTCTGTATTCTGGGCGATTGCTAGGCACTACATCTTCAAGCGATACAAGTCCCATGCGATGGGCATCCCATGTACCGTGTGTCTCTAAGTTAGCCTCATCGATGACATAGAGTCCATACTGATCACACAGACGATACAAGGCTGACTGGTTCGGATAATGACAAGTACGAACAGCATTGATATTGTTCTGCTTCATGGTGATGATGTCATGTAAAATCTCTTTTTCAGAGATGGCTCTTCCCTTGTCGGAACTGAATTCATGGCGATTCACACCGTAAAATTCAATGCGCTTGCCATTGATATGCATCATGCGATTTTTCATCTCAAACTTGCGGAATCCGACAGACTCTGCTACCACTTCCTGCAAGTCGCCAGATGCATCTTTGATGCAAATGGTCAAATCATAGAGATACGGATCCTCGGCACTCCATAAAGAAGGCTCTTTTACCGGCATCTCAATGTGATTTTGTCCTTTTTTCAAATCTGTAGACATAATAAATTCCACATCTTCATCGGACAAAGTAATGTCTGCATGGCCATCTGCACTGGCTTGCAAATCAAGTTGTAAGACAGCATCACGATAATCATTATCAAGAACTGTCTTTAATTTCATATCGAAAATATGAACCGAAGGCACAGTATAGAGATAGACATCTCGATAAATGCCAGAGAATCGGAAGAAGTCCTGATCCTCACACCAGCTTCCTGCCGTCCACTTGTAGACCTGGACAGCCAGCTTGTTGGTTCCTTCTTTCAAAAAAGGTGTCAATTCAAATTCGGATGGAGTAAAGCTGTCCTCGCTGTAGCCCACATACTTTCCGTTGAGCCACAAGGCCATGCCACTTTCCACACCTTGGAATGAAATATAAACTGGATGGTTCTCCATGCTCTTTGGCACTTCGAAGTACTTGACATAGGAGCCCACCGGATTGAACTCCTCTGGGATTTCTCCCGGAAGAACCGACTGGCGTCCGTCCCAAGGATATTGTGTATTGGCATACTGTGGTATGTCATATCCTTCCATCTGAATATGTGCAGGCACCCGAATATCATCCCATGTTCTGCAATCGTAGTCCTCTTTTTCAAAGCCCGCGATTGCAGATGAGATGTTTTTTGCATAGGAGAATTTCCAAATACCATTTAATGAAACCTTGAAATCTTCATCTTTCTCGGCAGCACTTTTTTCACAGGAATAATATCTGTGGTCCGAATGTGCTGGCATACGATTTTCCATGAAAATCTCTGGATTTTTTATAATACTATATTGAAATTCTGCCATTTTTTTACCTTCACTTAAACTCTAATCAAACAATTTATCTTCCTATAGAGGAAGCGTTTTCAAACAATGCTTTGCGTTCGAATTACTTCACGGCTCCTGTAATACCTTCGGCAAACTGTTTCTGTAATACGAAGAATACAATCATGGTAGGGAGTGAGCAGAATAAAACGCCCATCATAAGTACACCATAATCTGTTGTATAACCACTAGATAAGTTTGCAATCAACATTGGCATGGTCTGTGCACGTGTATCAGCCATAACAACCTTTGGCCAGAGGTATGCATTCCAAGCATTCATAAATGTAATAACTGCTGCTGCTGCATAGGTAGACTTCATAACAGGCATGTACATCTGAAAGAAGATCTGGAACTCAGACAATCCATCCAGTCTTGCCGCCTCCATAATATCGATTGGGAAGTTCCTTGAATTCTGACGGAACATCATAATCAAAAATGGAGTGGAAATACTTGGCAAAATAAATGCCCATACAGTATTAAGAAGTCCTGCTGCAGATACCATCTTGAACAAAGGAATCATGGTTGCTACCTGAGGAACCATCATAGCCAAAAGCAAAATAGAAAATACTTTATCTTTTGCCTTATCGTGGTAAAGCTCGAATCCAAAACCAGCAAGAGAACAAATCAACAGTGCAACTAGGGTCTGCACGATAGAATAAAGGAATGAATTGCCAAGCGCTCCCCAAAGATCTGTCTGAGATGTCAGTTTCTGGAAGTTCTCGATAGCATATGTACCAAATGTAATCTTTCCTCGTGCCACATCAACGGACTGGTTGGTTGCTGCTGCAATCATCCAATAGAGTGGAAACACAGAGATGAAAGAAAAAATAATCAGGAAAATATAGGTTGGTATTAATCTTCGCTGTATAGCGGAACTATTCTTCTTAGTCACGAGAATCACCTACTTTCATGCTGATTGCAGACAAGATAGCAACCAGAATAAAGATAAAGAATGACATTGCAGATGCATATCCAAACTTACCTACGCCCTGTCCGAATGCATTGTTATAAATGTAATGTGACATTGTGATGGTTGACATAGCAGGACCACCCTTTGTCAAGTTTACAGACTCATCGAACAACTGCAAAGTACCATTGATTGACATGATAACTGTCATAACGATGGTTGGCATCAAAAGTGGAACAGTAATCTTCCAGAATGTCTTCCATCCGTTTGCACCGTCAATTTTTGCTGCTTCATAAACGGAATACTCGATATTCTGAAGACCAGCAAGATAAAATACCATATTGTATCCAGTCCATCTCCAAATCAAGGCGATGATGATGACAGCTCTAGCACTTGCAGTATTTGCCAGGAAGTTGTAGTTGGTCTCAAGGATTCCAAGGCTAACCAAAACCTGGTTGATCAAACCATCCTGTGCAAAGAGTGATTTGAAAATCAAAGCGTATGATACCAAAGATGTAGCACATGGCAAAAATACCATGGTACGGAACAAACCACGAAACTTCAAATCACGGTTATTAAGAAGCTGCGCCAAAAGAATAGCAAGCACCAACATGATAGGTACTTCGATTGCCAGATACAAAAACGTATTGCCTACAGAACGAAGGAATGTCTTGTCTGCAAACATACGTATATAGTTATAGTTTAGGGGATCGGCTACTTTTGTATTAACACCGGTTCCTGTTGTAAATGATGTGATAAAAGCTTGAATCATAGGGTAGAAACTAAACACCGCAATCATAAGTGTAGCCGGAGCTAAGAATATCCAGCCGGCGCGCTGTTGCTTCGCCTGTATGTTCAGCCCTTTCTTGTTCTTACTCAATTTTTTATCCTCCTTCTTATATTCTCTGTCGAGATTTTAAGGAAAACGGGGAGTCGAAAACTCCGATTCCCCGTTCAATACTCAGTATTTAGATGATTCTAATTAATCTTCCATTGCAAACTCAAGGTCTGACTGTGCCTGAGCCAAGGCATCTTCTACAGATGTTCCATTGTGGATGTTTGTGATAGCTGCTGCTAATTTCTCACGTGCTGTGTAGTGGTAGTCACTCTGCTCTACTGTCTTAACATGTGAGCCCATCTCAACGATCTTAGCGTAGATAGCCTGGTCATTGAAGTAAGCAACGCCTTCCTGGTAAACTTCTGACTGTCCAGCTGAGATACATGTTGTGATAACACCACCATTGCGGAGTGCATCATCATATGTAGCTGTAGCGCCTTCACCACCACCGAATGTGTAAGCTAAGAAATCTTTTGCAAGATCTGTCTTTTTGCAGTTTGCTGTGATGTAAAGTGAAGATCCACCGTTTGAAGCATATCCTTCTTCGCCGCTAAGTGTTGGCATAGAAGTGATTTCCCATTTTCCTGAGTTGTCTTCTACCTGTTCGATAGTAGGGATGATCCAGTTACCATTCATAACACCAGCAACTTTGTCTTTCTGGATGTCATTTGTATATCCGCTCCAGTCATTTGCAAGGAGTAATACGTTCTTCTGCTGCATCTCTTCGATAACATTGATGATTTCTACCAATGTCTTGTTGTCAGCGATGTTAGCTTTGCCATCCTTGAACTGTGAAACGCCTTCTGCCTGAAGCATCATGTAAGGAAGGTCATTTCCATCTCCATCCATAGAAAGGAGATACTTGCCAGTTTTTTCATAAACCTGCTCACCGATTTCGATGAACTTGTCCCATGTAATTCCTGTAACATCATTAAGAGTATATCCACATTCTTCCAAGAGGTCTACTCTGTAAGCGAAGATAACAGTTCCGTTATCTACAGGAACACCATAGTGTTTGTCATTGATTGTAGAGAATGATAATTTCTCTGATCCAAAGTCTGACCAATCGATCTTTGCATCATCTACATCCTGCCAAGCATCTGGATAGTTAGTAACATACTGCTGAATGTAATGATCCTGGAATAATACGATATCAGGTAAGTTACTGTAGTCTCCAGCCTGTGCTGCTGTTGTTACAGCATTCTCAATATCGCTTGACTGTGACTGCTCGATAATCTCGAGTTTGAATTCTGGATGAGCTTCCTTGTAAGCTGCTGCAGCTGCCTCAAGTGCTGGAATGTTAAAGTTTGCATCCCATGCTGCAACGGTAAGTGTGTTCTCATCATCTGAGGTGTACATTTCTGCTGCTGTACTCTCCTCGCTGTCTGAGCTCTCAGCATCACTGCTTGTGCTCTTGCTTCCGCATCCTACGAATGCAGACATTGCTAGTACCCCAACTAGCAATAAAGAAACGACTTTCTTCTTCATTAAAAATCCTCCTTCAAAACATCGTATATTTGGAGATTCTCGTGAGTGAATGTTTGGAACCTCCTTGTTTGAACATATAAACATTATATGCTTGTTTTTGATTATTTGTGATTAAAAACTGCCACATTTTTTGCAAAAACGACCATTTGGAAACGAAAATTAATTTTTCAGTTTTTACTATTGACCAAAATATCAGAAGATAGCAGACCTTTTTTATACATGTTGCACAAAAGCGCAAAAATCACATTTTTGAACTTCTTGTATCATTTTTTTGATATTTATAGAAAAAGAAAAAAGAGCCAGGAGATTATGCCTCCCAGCCCTTTAATGCACTGATTTGATAATTTTTTATGATACCTTCCTGATAATTTTCTTTTTTCTTCCACTGATTTGGACTATATCCTGTCAGCCGGCGAAAGTTGCGATTGAAGGTTGATTGATTTTGATAGCCCACACGAAAACTAAGTTCCTCCATGGAAATATTTTCCTTGGACATGAGGACACAAGCCTTGTCCACCCGGATCAGATTGACATAATCGAGCGGCTTCATATGCATACTCTCCTCAAAAACCCGGCGAAAGTGACTCTCGCTCAGGCCGCTGGCATTGGCTATATCTTCCACACGAAGGGGCTCCATGTAATGTTGATCCACAAAGGAAAGCGCATCCTGCAAGTATTCATTGATTCTATGATGCAACTGATTTGCACGACTTCTCTCCTCAGCTAATCGAATCAATTCAATCACAAAAGCATGCAAATATCCCTTGATACTCTGCTTGTAATAGTCCTTTTCCTCACGACATTCTGTAATAATACTCATGACAATACTTGCAAGCACCGGATGATTTTTTACAGTCTTCATGGTGCCTCGACGGTTGATAGCACCCAAAACCTGATCTTGATAAACACTGCCAAGATTCATCTCATTTCGAACGAAACGCTCAATATCTACGAAAAGATACTCCCATTTACATATATGGCCCGGCTTACTATTCGTGGTGTGGGGGATATTGGCCGGAATCACAGTAACCTCTCCGCCCTTGTACTGATAATTTCGATCCTCAATGATGAGGTCTCCATCTCCAAAGTAGCAATAGCCTATTTCCATGTAGTTGTGAAAATGCAGCATATCTCGGATGCCCGCGCCGTATTCCTGCTCCCATCCCTTGCCCAAAAGAGGCAATACATAAGTATCGGAAGGAATCTCATAATATCTGTATTCAATTCTTTGTTTTTTCTTCGCCATACGCCACCTGTCAAAAGTCTAACGAATTCTTATACGATCGTTATCATAATATCACAAGTGTAGAAAGAATATGACCAAAAAATTCCAAGGTGCTATTTTACTTTAAATAAGTTAGACAGAATTCAAATGCTTAGGCAATTTTTCCTTCCTGTTTCAACCATACAGCTACATCGTGCAAGGTCTCTTTGTAAGGTCTTGGAGAAAATCCAAGTTCATTTTTTGCCTTGCTGCAGTCAAAAGTATTGTTTCTCTCAAGGTTGTATACAGCAAACTCTGTAAGAACTGCTGGCTTTCCGGTATGCTTTGCCTTTCTCTCCATGCTTCTTGCTGCAAGGTGTGCCAAAGACAATGGCAAGTAGAAAAGACATCCCTTGCATCCAGTGTCTTCCTTTAACATCTCACACATACCTTTTAGAGATACTTCCTCATTGGAAAGGATGTAGCACTGGCCCTTTCTTCCCTTGTCCACAGCTGCAATCGTTGCAGTAGCAAGATCTCTTACATCAACTAAGTTAAAGGATCCGCCCATGCCGATTGGCATCTCACCATTTAAAATATCTGTCAAAGTTTTTGTAGTAGTTCCCATGGCTGGATCGTCTGGTCCGATGATTCCACTTGGATGTACAACACATACATTCAATCCGTCTTTTGCAGCATCCAAAACCTTCTGAGTCGCCATAGCTTTACTGCGGGAATACCAGCCAACCACACGGTCATCGTTATATGGAACAAAGCGGTCTACTTCCTTGATTCTCTCACCCTTTGGAAGTTCTGGAATTGCACCAGTACTTGATACGTATACCATCTTTTTGCATTCCGGATGAGCTTTGGCAGCTGCCAACATATTCTCTGTTCCACCTACATTTACAGCGATGAGTTTTTCGCTATAGTCTGGATTGATGGTTACCATACTTGCACAATGAATACATACTGTTTCCACATCTTCTTCTACCTTAAAAAAGTTCATGCAGTCCTCAGCGTTACACAAATCACCATAAAAGATTTCCACTTCCTCTGGAATGTACTTTACTGTCTTATCTCCATTTAATACAAAAGCTCTTACCTTTGCTCCCTGATCTAAAAGTTGCAAACATACATTTCTTCCCAAAAAACCTGCTGCTCCTGTTACTAAATATAATCTTTCCATTTTCTTTTCCTCCATAACATTA
>CAVIOJ010000059.1:0-5195 GCA_963644225.1 Lachnospiraceae bacterium
ACCCTGGACACCCTGATTAAGAGTCAGGTGCTCTGCCAGCTGAGCTAATCGCGCTCATGTCGTCGTCCTGACGACAAATGATATCTTACTACAATCAAAAAAGAATTGCAAGCACTTTTTTAATTTTTTTCAAACTGGTCAAAAGTTCGCAAAAAATTCGTAATCAGCCCTGATATTATAAAGCAAGATTAATTGCCTGCACTGGCAAAAAGAGCTGCAATCTCATCTGCTGACAAGACCTTGTTTGGGTCTGACATATCAAGATCTGCGATGCTAAGAGATGGCTCTGCTGCAGCAGGCTCAGCCACTTCCTCTGCGGCAGCTACGTCCGAACCGTCTGCTTCTGGAAGATCAATTCCATCGAGATCTGGCAAATCATCGCCACCTAATTCTGGTAAGTCGATGTCATCAAGTTTTGGCAAATCCTCGTCACCTAACTCTGGCAAGTCAATATCGTCAAGTTTTGGCAAATCCTCGTCACCTAACTCTGGCAAGTCGATATCGTCAAGTTTTGGCAAATCTTCGTCACCTAATTCTGGCAAGTCGATAGCATCCATATTTGGAAGACTCTCTTCAGATGCCGCAGCTGGTGCAGGATCACCTAGACTTGCAAGCAATGAATCTATATCATCCTGAGAAAACTCTGCATTAGGATCTGCTACTGGAAGATCAGGGATAACTGGCACTTCTGCAGTTGCTGCTGGCGCTTCCTCTACTGGTACGTCGACCGGTGCCACTGGAACTTCTTCTACTGGCACTTCCGCAGTTGCTACTGGTGTCTCAACTGCAACCGGTACTTCCTCAGGCTGCGCCTCAACCGAAGCCGCCGGTGCAGACGGTGCAACCACCTGCTGTATCACTGGCTGCTTTAACTCTAACTCACTGATCTCCTGTTTCATCTGATCTAAAGCCTGCTGCAAGGCATCAAACTGGTCCTGCATTCCCTGGTTGTTGGACAAAAGTTCCTCTCTGGTCTGCTGCAACATAGTCTCCTGCTGACGAAGCAAGGACTCATTGTTGCCCTCAAGTTTTTCCTCGAAACTAAAGACCTTCTGGATCAACTCATCATTGGCATTCATAAGGGCCTCAGCATTTTCCTTGCTACGAGAAATAGTAACCTTGGCCACAGCTTTTTGCGCCGTGATAATGTCCTCTGCCGGAAAATTGGTATTCTCCTCTAGCTGGCTAAGACGCACATTCAATTCGTCAAAAGCCTTCTTTTGAGCGAGATACGACGCCTTTTGCGCCTTGTAAATATCAGCATAACTCAGCCGATCCGCTTCTTTATTTTTTTGAACTAATTCGATGATGGAAAGTACGAGGAAAAACAGTACCGCAACCATGCAAATAGCCACAATCAAAAGAATAGGAAAATTTCCTTTTTCGTGAATCATAAAATATATCTCAAGCAGCAAAAATAAGGCCTCTATCACGCTGGCAAATGCTATCGTCAATTTTTCTCTTCTCATCTTCATCCCTCATATTCTTCAGAAAATTTCCAATAATTACTGACATTATACCTTGTTTGAAAAAACTTTCCAAGGTGAAATGGGCACCTCTTTAATCAATTCTTGCAATAATTGAAGAATCGTATGCATCATCCTGATCAAAAGCGATGTTTTGATCATAGTTGTGTTCTGCAGTATGCTTGTTTGCCAACTTCACTTTGGAAGTGGCTCCCATCTTGTACCACTCGTACTCCGAGTCGATATGTCCCATATCAATGAGCCACAAACCTTTTTTATGCAAATGCCATGCGATAACCTTGGCTGTCGGTCCAAGCATAAGGAGAACTATCTTTCCTCTGCCATGTTTTACAATCTCAGCCTCGATTTCTGTGATTCTAGAATAGGCATTTTTCGATGGACAAATGATACGCTGCAAAGATTTTGCGTTGGCAAACAAATCATTTCCCACACCGGAACGAGAAGTTGCTCCCTCGACAATCAGGACATTTCGATTCTCCCAAAGGAGACGAAGTTCTTCAAAGTAGCCGTTCGCCTGGCTCTTATCCTCCAAATCAATATAAGGTCTTGATAAAAAAGTGGAACCATACCATCTGGCCTGGCAGACTTCCTTGTAAAGGGTTTCATAATGTTTTAGATGTCCCTTCCAAAAATTACGACAGGCTGCGTTATACCGCTCCTCTCTTTCAAATACATCAGGCAGACAGGAAACAAAACAAAGGTCACTCTGGCGACTGGCAATTTCTTTTAATTGCTGTCCTAAAGACTTGTCATAATCCTGATAAGGGATGGAATTGCCCGCCATGATATCAAACTCACCATCACCAAATCTGGCCACAGAGCAATGAGTCTGAAGGACAAATTCCAGAGTCTCCCAGTTGGACATTACTTTGAAGGAAGGAGCTTGATAAGTTTCCTTTTTCTCTGCTGTCGTCCGCTCTATCGCCTGCTTTTCCCCTGGTTTTTGTGCATGCAAAAAAATTCCAGTATGGATGTAGGTATTACGGTCTTTTGCATCAGAAAGGGATAAAATCATATCAAGTGTACGCTGCTGAGACTCTGTCAATAAAGTCGCCGAGTTATTGTAAGTCCAAGACAAAGAAGGTATTCCATAACCACAATCACTAACCATACTATAGACATCATCTGTGGTATAAAAATGTCTGCAATCCTCTATCCAAGGGGCCTTTAGGCTTCCATGAACCAACGCATCCACTACACTGATATGATTAGCATTTTTTGCCTTTATAAGCAGATGTCCTCCTGGTTTTAAAAATCCTTTTAGATTCAAAAAGACTGCTGCCGCATCGTCAAAACTTTCAATCTCGCATAAGAGAATATAGTCCAGGCTCTCAGATTCAAAAGGGAGATTTTCTTTTTCTATATCCATGCAGTAAGCTGTGGTATAGTTCGATGCAACTTTTACCACATGCGAATCCCTTTCAATGGCATAGGTTCTAGCGTTTGGATAGCGATATCGAAGAAGATTTAGCGTATTAGAACAGCCACCATATATCTGCAGTACGGACAATTTTGCTCCGGCATCTTCTTTTACATAGGTAAGAATCCTGTTGTGTCGATCATCTAAAATCTTTCCAATCGGAAAATGATATTTTTCTTCAAAAAGTTTGTGGTTCTGATTTGTGGCGCGGAGATATTCCTCACTGACCGTATTCATACTCAAAGAACCATAGTGATATATAAAAGCATTTTTGCAGATAGCAAGCTGATATCCTAAAGTATTGAGACGTACTCCATACTCTAGGTCCTCGTCTCCACCAAACTTGAAATCCGTATCAAGCATTCCCGCCTGATCCCAGACTCTTCGTTTTACAAGCAAGGCATGTCCCTGCAGCCAATGAGCAAGCTGGATTGGATTATCACTTGGTTGATTTATAGAAGGAGCAAGTGCCATCCAATCATCATGACTGCGTGAAGTCGTATCATAAAGTTGCTCTGGTATAACGTTAGAAGATACCGGTCCAACTGCTCCTAACTTTTTCTTGCTATAGAGGGCTAAACGCATATTTAAAAAGGCTCCAGGTGTAAGAATGGCATCATTATTCAATAAGAAAATATCGTTTTGAGGATTGGCAAGTTTGGCTCCCTGATTGCAGCCAGCCGCAAAGCCATGGAATTTTTCATTAAGAACCAGTAGGATATCATCTTGTTTTTCAAGCCACTCACGGATTCCGTCGGTTGAGCCACTATCGATGACTATAAGCTCATAAGCCCCCTTTGGGCAATTCTTGCGGATTGCCTCTAGACACTCCTGCATCACTGCCTTGGAATTGTAAGATAAAATCACAAAAGAAGCTGGATGAACTTCGAAATCCTCAGTTTCCCGACACTGGGCCATCTTTTCTTTTGCTTCCTGTGATTTTTCTCCTTCACACAAATGGCTGGCCTGCTCATAGCATAGATAGGCCTGGTTGATATTTCCCTTATTAGCAAAAGCATCGCCCCAGAGAAGATAGAGATTTCCATCTTCTGGTCTTGCCTTGATTTGCTCCATGATTTCTAACATTTCCATTTCTTCTCCTCAAGTTTCAAAAATATCGCTACCGAAACTTTACATCTCATCTGATTTTTCATCAGCCAGAAGTTCTATACAAACCCTTGCAATCAGCTCCTTGCCATAGAACCCACCGGCATACAAAGGTCTATACTTGCTGGCAGCATTATAATAAGCCGACAGCTTTTCCTCATCCATATTGGCCACTTGGTCGATGGCATCTTTTAGGCTCTTCGCTACAAACCCGAGTCCATTTTTTACAATTTCTTCTGACAAAGGAAAGCTTTCATCCACAACCACCGGCAGGCCCAATGACAAATAAATACCGCAGATCTGCTGACGTCTAAAGGCATCCCAAGGTCTGTCTCCAAAATCTGCCACAAGACCAAAACCGCCATGGGAAAGTTTAAGCAACTGTTCGTGCAAGTAATATCCATCAAAAGCCGCCTTGGTAAAATCAATATTTTCCTGCTGGCAGGCATTTTCAATTGCAGCATTTCCTGTATCAAAGAAGGCAAGTTTGCGCGAATGCTCTGGGCGCATGGCAATACTGCAAGGGCAATCCATCATTGATGGCGCTAAAATCTTTTTCGCCTGCAGGCCGTGCTTCTTGTAATAGGAATAAATCTCCTCGCTTGGGAAGATTAAAAGATCGGCTTCCTTAAGTAAATCAAGCTCATCTTCTAAGCTATAGCCTTCTCTTCCAATTAAAGACGGAACTTCCTCCACCAAAATAGCCAGATGCATCCGATAAGCCTTGCAGCGATTAAGAAATACTCTGTCGTAACGAGCGCTAATGGTAGATGGATACTGGAAAATCACAAAATCTTCTGGGCTAAAAGCAGATATAATTCCATCCATTCGGACATCTAAATCCGCATCCGTATCATAGCTATCTGGGAATTTAAAAAAACTGATTTCCTTACAATCGAAGGCTTCTCCTGCCTGACGCACCAGGCTATGGCGCAAGAAAATTTCCCCGCCAGCATTATAAGTTTTTGTAATATGTAAACTCATTTTTAAACCTCCTGGCACTGGCTCTCAAGCACACCTATGATGGCATCCTGCAAAGTCTTTCTTGTATAGGCTCCATCAAGTATGAGTTTTTGAATATTGCGCACATTGGCATAGAGACGATCAAACTGCTCATCTGAAATTCCCTGCACCAGACGATCCGCCTCTTCCAAAGAATCCACCACAAATCCTATGCCATT
>CAVIOJ010000060.1:0-7640 GCA_963644225.1 Lachnospiraceae bacterium
GTTGATTTAAAAAACGAAATCATGGCTTATCTTGAGGAACTGGGCCACGAAGTGATTAATTTTGGAACTGATACCAATGAAAGTTGTAACTATCCGGAATACGGAGAAGCGGTGGCAAAAGCTATTGTTGCCGGCCAAGCGGATTGTGGAGTTCTGATATGTGGAACGGGAGTTGGTATTTCCATAGCAGCCAACAAGGTAGATGGTATCCGAGCAGCGGTTTGTTCAGAACCTACTACAGCCAGACTCGTCAAGGAACACAACAATGCCAACATTATCGCCTTTGGTGCTAGAATCGTAGGAAGTGAAGTTGCAAAAAGCATAGTAAAAGCCTATTTGGATGCAGAATTTTTGGGCGGACGACATGCAGAGCGCATTGCTATGATTCATGAGATTGAAACCAGATGAGATACATAAATTTGGCAAGGGGGATGCTTGCTTATGTTTAAGATGATTTATTTATGTGTTCTGTTTCTGCTTGTTGTGATAGTTATTGCCATGGCAGGAATGATACGAAAAAAGAAGGATGAAGTCAGCAAGTCTTTGTATCGTTTACTTTTAGTTGCCGTGATAGCTGTTATTGCCAATGGCGCCTTTGTTATGACGGACAATCCACAGATAGCTATCATTATGCATAGCGTCTTTACTGCGGGTATCGATTGGCTGCTTTTGATGCTGCTTCGCTACGCCTATGTCTATACGGAACGACCGGAAAAAAATATTGCTCCTCGTGTTTTATGCGACGCGATTGCAGCTGCGGAGACTATTAGTATGGCTTTCAACCCGATAAAGCATCATGTCTTTAGTTTGGAAAGCGGATATAGTGCGGACTTTGGCCTTTATTTTAGCCCGACAAATTACACTGGATGGTTTTACGCACACCTTGTCTTTTCATATGTCCTTTCTATTTGGGTTGGCATCATTTTGATTGCAAAGACAAAAAAGACTGCCAGACTTTATCGTTTGCGTTATACATCTATCTTGTACGCTTTCCTTTTTGTTTTGGCAATTGATGCCATTGGCATGCAGATGAATTTCCCGGTGGATATTTCCTTGCTTTGCTACTGTGCTGCAGCGGTTATTATCAGCTTTTTCTCTTTGAACTATGTCCCGAAGGCTATGACGGATCGAGTTCTTTTTACAGCTTTGTCTGCGACGGACATGGGAGTGGGCTGTGTGGATCTAAATGGTAAGTGTATCTATGTCAACAAGCGTGGAAAAGATATGCTTTTTAAATTCCGCGGGATTTCAGTAGAGGAAAATATTACCGAAGTGCAAGAGTACTTTAAAGGCTGGATAGGACGACATTGGAAACCGGGTTCTAGTGAGCAGGCTTACTTACAACAATTTTTGTATGATGGCATTGAGTATCATTATGAATTCAATGTACAGCGCATGGTAGATGATGATGACGCCTTCTTGGGATTTTTCATCACTTGCCAGGACAGAACGGAAGCAATTCGCGCCTATGAGGAAGATCATTACCGCGCCACCCATGATGCACTGACCGGTATCTACAACCAACAGTATTTTCAGGATGAGGTTTCAAAAACACTTCAGACGGCTGGAAAACCATACGTGATGTTGACTTCTGATATCAAGGACTTCAAGCTTGTCAATGACATATATGGAATGGAACGTGGAGATGATATTCTAAAAAAACAGGTTTCACTCTTTAGAAAAATGGCCAAAGAGGACGATGTATACGGACGATTGGGCGAGGATCACTTTGCCTTTTGTATGCCGAGAGAGCGCTTTGATGAGAGCCTTTTTTCAAGTGCCATGGAAGAGATTTCAAATGAGTTCGCCGATGGATTTTTCCGTATCCAGATTTATATGGGTGTCTATGAAATCAGAGATGTCAACGAGCCTATTTTTGCCATGATTGACAAATGCAACCTGGCAATCGCCAGCATCAAGGGAGATTACTCTTCCAAGGTGGCTTATTTTGACAATGATTTGCTACGACTTGAATTGGAAAAAAATAAGATTATAACAGAGCTCGACAATGCTCTTTCTACAGGACAGATTCAGATGTATCTGCAGGGCCAGTGTGATAAGGACGGCAAATTAGTTGGGGCGGAAGCGTTGGCCAGATGGATTCATCCAATCAAGGGCGTGATTCCTCCTAAAGATTTTATTCTTGTTTTGGAAGAGTCGGGGTTGATATACAAGTTGGACCTTCGAATTTGGGAGATGGCTGCCGCAAAACTGGCGGATTGGAAGAAAAAGGGGCTTGATGACCTTAGTATTTCCATCAATATTTCTGTACAGGACCAGTTCCATTTGGATGTATACGAAACCATAAAAGGATTGGTGGAAAAATACGATATTTCTCCGAAAAATCTAAAACTCGAGATTACAGAGACACTCTTCGTGGAAAACATGGAGAACCATCGCAACCTTTTACAGAAACTGCAGGAATATGGTTTTTACATTGAGATTGATGATTTCGGAAGTGGATATTCTTCATTGAACGTATTAAAAGATATCGAAGCGGATGTGATCAAGTTCGATATGGGATTTTTGGAACAGTCTGAAAAAGAAGAACGAAGCAGACATATCCTGGGCTCTTTGGTAGGCCTCATTTCCCAGATGGATATGGACATCATTATCGAAGGCGTGGAGTCGAAGACGCAAGTGGATCAGCTGGTGGATATGGGATGCCGGCATTTCCAGGGATTTTATTTTTGCAGGCCTATGCCGGTAGAATCCTTCGAGGAGAAGTATCATCTTGACATGGAATTAGCCTAATGAATCGCATTATACTTGAAATGCGAGCCGTTATATATTAAAATAATCGTTATGAGTGGACTTTTGTCCATAGGTATTAAGGAGGAAAAACAATGATTACAGCTGGTGATTTTAGAAATGGTGTAACAATCGAATATGATGGCAAGGTTTGCCAGATTGTTGAATTTCAGCATGTTAAACCTGGTAAAGGAGCAGCTTTTGTTCGTACCAAGTTAAAGGATATCGTCAATGGTGGTGTGGTTGAGACTTCATTTAGACCTACAGAGAAGTTCCCACAGGCACATATCGAGCGCAAGGATATGCAGTATCTTTACAATGATGGTGACCTCTACAACTTCATGGACGTAGAGACTTACGATCAGATTGCTCTTAGCGAAGATGACATTGGAGATGCACTCAAATTCGTTAAGGAAAATGAGATGGTTAAGGTTTGCTCACACAAGGGCAATGTATTTGCAGTTGAGCCACCACTTTTCGTAGAGCTTGAGATTACAGAGACTGAGCCTGGATTCAAGGGTGATACAGCAACTGGAGCTACCAAGCCTGCTACTGTTGAGACAGGAGCTACTGTTTATGTACCTCTTTTCGTTGAGCAGGGTGATGTGATCAAGATCGATACTAGAACAGGAGAATACTTATCTAGAGTATAAGTCGTGGCTGTATATGGATTTTCGTAAGACACCATTTATGGAATTGTTAAAAGATCGCAATATCTTTTCTATCTTTGATAGAGCATTCAGACAGGGGACATGGCTTGATGTCACTGCACTTCTTGGAAGTGAGTCTTGTATCGATGATGCTTATCGCGATGAGACGATTCCTACGGACACTCTTGATCTTATTGTCTTGGAGTTGGAAAAACTCTACCAAGAATAGTATAGAGACAAAAAAGACGCCGATTGGCGTCTTTTTTTTACTATATAGAGGTGAAAAAATATGTTGACACGAACTATTGTGATGTAGTATATTAGATGAGTCGGTAACGGCAGGCTGGCGTGGCACAGGAGGTAGCGCACCTCATTGGTAGTGAGGAGGTCACGAGTTCAACTCTCGTCGCCAGCTTAAAAAAGGCATTCGCTTTCGCGAATGCCTTTTTGTTTACTAAAGTTTGTCTGCAATCAGTTGGTTGGTCAGACTCAGCATCTGCCGGTAGATTTCATTTCTTTCTTCCGTAGTAAGATTGGTGTTTAGTCTAAGGGTGCTTGTATTGTTTGTCTTGCTAGCATCATTTGTAGCAGATGTGCTTGATGATGCACCAGAAGAAGCAGATGTATTTGTGGCAGCACCGGATGTATTTTCCTGATAGTAGCCGAGTACTTTTGTGACATAGTTTTGGGTTTCCTTGAAAGGTGGAATGCCACCATATTTTGCCACATTGCCACTGCCGGCATTGTAGGCAGCCAGTGCTAAGGATACATCTCCATCATATTTTGAGAGTAACTGGCTGATATATTTTGAACCACCCATGATATTTTGATAGGCATCGTAGGCATCACTTACACCAAGTCCAGCAGCTGTCGCAGGCATAAGTTGCATCACACCCATAGCTCCGCTGGAACTGGTGGCATCAGTGTGGAAGTTGGACTCCTGTCTGGCGATGGCGGTAAGAAGATTGATATCTACGCCATAGGTCTCGGAAGCCTCCTTGAAAATAGAAAGAAGATCCGATGGAACGCTTTGAGTAGTGGATGTATAACCGGAAGTTGTAGCAGAAGAGGTGGTACTTGTAGAGCTTGCACTTGTAGAGCTTGCAGAACTAGTGGATTTGCCAGTAGCATTTAGCGAATCAGTTGCAGTGGACAATTCTGCAGAAAAGTCAGCTGAGCTTTCTTTTTGCACCAGAGTATCGGTATAGGTTGTGGTTCCGTCTCCATTGATAATAGATATTCTCATAAAAATTCTCACTTTTAAATTGATCGGATAATTCTTCTATCTCTAAGCATTAGCGTAAGGGACAGGAATTAGCCTCGATTTGATGATATTATAACACAGATTACTCCTTAAATTCACTTAAAGTGGCATTTTTCCGTCTTTTAAGACGGTTCTATGTTATACTTACATTAGTTTATAAAAGAGTAGGAATCCTCGAATATCCTTGACTAGAGAAAATATAGGACGAAATATTTTGAAAATACAAATCGAAAAAAAGGAAAATACAAGTTCATATTTACCGGATCTCTTGGCATCCTATGGTTATCCTCTGCAGTTTCCGTGTGGCAGAAAGGGCAATTGCGGCAAATGTCGTATTCGAATAGAAGCCCATCAGGGGCTCTCAGAGATTTCTGAGAAGGAACGAAAGATTTTTAGTGGGGGAGAAAGAGACGACGGCTGGAGATTAGCCTGCAAGACCTATGTTTTGGGACCGGCGACTCTTACAGTGGAAATCCCGGAGCAAATTCTTCTTGCAAAAGCGCCTTTGGAGAGTGAAATTTTTCCCGAGAGAAGAAAAGAGCTTATTGCCGGGGAGGGACGAGAAGAGAATTTCTCGAAGAAAAGCGAGAAATACGGCCTTGCTATCGATTTAGGGACGACGACTATTGCGCTGGCTCTTTTGGATATAGAAAATCAGGAGATAGTATCAAAGACAAGTATCAAGAATTCACAGGCCAGTTATGGCGCAGATGTATTGAGCCGTATAGAAGCAGCAGGTCGGGGACTCGCAGAAGAGTTAAAAAAATGCGTCATCAAGGATCTGCGAGAAGCCGCCATATTAATTTGCAAACGAGCTCATGTAGAGATATCCCAGGTGATGCAAATTGTCATCGCTGGAAATACTACCATGTGCCATCTGCTTTTGGGCTATCCGGTGGAGGGGCTTGGCAAAGCACCATTTGAACCGCATAAATTAAATTATGACATAATTTCTTCTTGCGATTTGTTTGATCCAGAGCACAATACCAATATTGATGTTGCCAGCAAAACATACATTTTCCCTGGAATCTCAGCTTTTATCGGTGGAGATATATTATCTGGTATCTTTGCGGTGGAAAACAGATGGAAAGAGGGACTTGCCAAGGATGAACCCTGGCTGTTGTTAGATTTTGGTACCAACGGAGAGATGGTCCTTTGGACAGGAGAGACATATCTTGCAACCTCTGCTGCGGCTGGACCGGCCTTTGAAGGTGGCAATATATCCTGTGGCCTGGCTTCGACCATGGGAGCTATAGAAGAGGTTATTATTGCGGGTCGAAAAGTCCATGTAAAAACTATAGGAGCAGTTCCTGCTGTAGGCATCTGTGGGTCTGGTCTTTTGTCTGCCATAGCTGGGATGAAGAGAAACCATATCATCGATTCTGACGGTACTTTTACTGAGGATGTCGATTCTGTCATGCCTGGTGCAAGCACTATATCCGCTTCCTTTAAAAGCGAAGAACAGGACTCTCTGGGAAAAAGTTTTTCTCTATATAAGGCCGACGGACAAAAGGAGATTTCCATTACCCAGGAAGATATTAGGCAGTTTCAGATGGCAAAAGCAGCCATTGCCGCTGGAGTAGAGATCCTTTTGAAGAAGGCAAATTTGACACCTGCTGAGATAAAAAGAGTATATCTTGCGGGAGGTTTTGGCGTTCACATGGATGTTGGGGCTGCAAGCTTCTTGGGCCTGATTCCAAAGGAGATGAGAGCGGTTTCTGTAGGAGTGGAGAACACTTCCTTAGATGGTGCGATTTTACATTTGTTAAATCGTGATATAACAGATGTGCACACTTCTGAAATACAAGCAGTCGAAGAATGCATAGATGATATAGATAAAAAGGAACCTTGTAAGAGAAAAAAGAGGAAAACATATTTAAGGGAAATAGACTTCCTAAATAGTATTTGTGAAAACACGCAAGTACTTTCTCTTGCGGAGGAGACAGATTTTGAAGAGACCTACATTCGACATATGACATTGGATGAGTGGCGATAAAAGAGGAATGATATGGACATTACAAAAATACTTGAAATGGTACAAAATAAAGAACTTTCCATTGAGGAAGCAAAGCACCTGTTGGAAGTAGATGTAAAGTCTTGTGACAGCGATGATAAAACCATCGATGAGACAATGACAAATGCTTCCTATGACGAAGTGGGTGATTTTGCAAAACTTGATATCCATAGAAAAGAACGTTCCGGATGCGCGGAGGTGATTTTTTGCCAAGGTAAGGCGGATGATCATTTGTTACAGATTTTTACCCATCTCTACGAGGCGGAGGGCGAGGTGCTTGGAACCAGAGCCAGTCTCGACCAATATGAGATGATAAAAACAGTTTTTCCCCAGACCATCTACGATGAAAAATCAAAAATCATTCGTATAGAAAAAGAAGAAAAAATTCATGTGGGACGAATTGCTATATGTACTGCCGGAACCGCAGACATTCCTGTGGCGGAGGAAGCGGCTTTGACAGCTGAGTTTTTTGGCTCAAAGGTGGATCGCATATATGACGTAGGCGTCAGCGGGATTCACAGACTTTTTTCAAAAATGGATCTCATTCGCCAGGCCAACTGCGTTATAGCAGTAGCGGGTATGGAAGGAGCGTTAGCCAGCGTTATCGGTGGTATGGTTGACAAGCCAGTTATCGCCGTACCTACATCGGTAGGCTATGGCGCTTGTATGGAAGGTTTGTCTGCACTTCTTACCATGATGACTTCCTGCGCTAATGGAATCGCAGTGGTTAATATAGACAATGGTTACGGGGCTGGTTATATAGCCAACCAGATCAATCATTTAGCCTGCAAGGATGAAAAAAAGGAAAAATAAAATGAGTAAATTTATGTATTTGGAATGCGCCAGCGGTATCAGCGGAGATATGGCTGTGGCGGCGCTTTTGGACTTGGGAGCATCGGAAGAAAATTTAAAAAAGACACTTGACAGTCTTAGGGTAAATGATTCATATGAAATAAAGATA
>CAVIOJ010000061.1:0-3120 GCA_963644225.1 Lachnospiraceae bacterium
AAGGAACTCTTTTTGGGGAAATTCATCCCTCAAAAGATCCACATACGTTGTATAGCCAATAATTATATCGCAAATTAACAAAGCATCATAAGCCTGTTTACTCATACCATTGATATGGCCCGGCCCGATTCCAACCACATAAATTTGTTTACCAAAGTTTTTATTTTCCATAAAATTTCCCTTTCAAAATACAAGCCTCTCTCTTAGCCACAGCAAAAGTCATGCCATCCCTTGCAATTCTTTTAGAAACAAGGCGGGCCTTTTCCTTATTTTGGCTATACTGTTTCGCTCCTAAAAGAGCAGCTCGTTGGCATACATTTGATACACCAGTTACAGATTTCACGTAATCAGATTCGTAAAAATCTCCGACAAGGTCTTGTAATTCATCCGAAGAATATGTAACAAATTTCATCTGATGATAAGAAGCTAATCGAAGCAAGCCTATTTCCTCTTTCTTTAGGTCAATACTTGCCAAGAAAAAAACTTCCTCTTTTTTTATCCCACAAGCCTCTAAACATTCCTCATAAAAGGCAAGCAATTCGTCAAAAGTCTTCCCCTTCTTTGAGCCCATTCCGACTATATAAGGCTGAA
The DNA here is from genome assembly GCA_963644225.1 of Lachnospiraceae bacterium. Taxonomy (GTDB): domain Bacteria; phylum Bacillota; class Clostridia; order Lachnospirales; family Lachnospiraceae; genus Pararoseburia. The sequence continues at coordinate 592 of CAVIOJ010000061.1, forward strand.
AATAGAGATGAGTTCCTCTAGAGTTTAAATGAGAATTTTTTTCGCAGGATGAATGAATCCACAGATCAGCTATATCATCCGAATCGTCTACCAGTCGAAAATTGCTTGGTAGATCTGAAATATTATAGGAAAATTCGGAATCGATTTTTACATCAAGTCCTCTTCCTTCCAAAGAAGCTTTTGAAAGAGGAAGAATTCCTTTTTTATCAGGCAAATAGAAACCCATCTTTTTTGCAAAACTGTCTACGGAAAATACGCCTTCTAAGTCTGTAGCCGTGGTAATAATCGCCTTTGAAGTCGCGTTGGAAAGTGCCATAGCAATTTCATTGGCGCCGCCTAGATGACCGGATAAGATTGGAATAATATAGAGCCCTTTTTCATCTAAGACCAAAACCGGACTGTCAGCAGATTTGTCCGAGACAAAAGGAGCTATATGACGAACTGCAATTCCAATTGCGCCTACAAATAAAATTGCCTCGTGATAAAAGAAGGCTTCTTTAATAAACAAATTTCTGGCTTCTTTTTTGCGATTTGCATATTCGTCATTTGGCAGTTCGCAATCGTTACAGCCCTCATTACTATTCTCTTTAAAATAGTCATCAAAGTGAATTGGCAAAAAATCTTTTTGTCCTTCAAAAAATTCATTCGCCGTTTTTCTTGCCTGTTTTGAAAAAGTAAGAACACGTATAATCAAGATTTCTTCCTCCGAAACTCCGTCTCAAAATCAGGGTCATATAGCTTTGATTTTGCATAATTGCTATGGGTGATTACATCTCCAACCAAAATCATGGCCGTTTTTGAGATATTTTCCCTTTTCGCTAATTCTGCGATAGCATCAAGTGAGGTCACATAAGATCTTTCTTCCGGCCAGGAAGCCTTATAAATAAGGGCTGCAGGAGTTTTTGCAGGATATCCACCATTTATCAATTCATTTGCAAGTTTATCAATCATTCCAGTGCTTAAGTAGATAGCCATGCTTGCCTGGTGAGCTGCAAGAGAGGCAATATTTTCAAGTGGTGGCACAGAAGTCTTTCCCTCAAGTCTGGTGATAATCAAAGTCTGGCTCACTTCCGGCAAAGTAAATTCTAAATTTAAACTTGCTGCTGCGCCAAAGCATGCGCTCACTCCAGGGCATGATTCGTAAGGAATATTCAAAGCATCTAACTGATCCATCTGCTCTCGCACTGCACCATATATGCTTGGTTCTCCGGTATGAAGTCGAACCACATCTTTTTTTGATTCATCCGATACTTTTATAACATCAATCACTTCATCCAAAGTCATGGTGGCGCTATTGTAAACCACCGCAGATTCTTTTTTATAGGTCAAAAGTTCAGGATTTACAAGAGAACCTGCATAGATTATAACGTCTGCTTTTTCGAGAAGATTTTTACCTCTTACAGTAATCAAATCAACTGCACCGCATCCTGCTCCTACAAAATAAACCATTTCTATCCAAACCTTTCTTAAACTCGAACATTATCACTGGCCAAATAAAGCAAGGCATTGCAGATAGCCGCCGCAATATTGCTGCCACCCTTCCTGCCTCGGTTAATGATATAGGGAATATCATCATCTAAAATCAGTTCCTTGGCCGCTTCTACATTGACAAATCCAACAGGAACACCAATAATTAAATCAGGATGATATTTACCCCCTTGAATTCCTTCATGAAGCTCTACCAAGGCTGTTGGGGCATTTCCTATGGCAAAAATCGTCTTTCCAGGGAGTTTACAAGCCTTCTCCATAGAAACACTTGCCCTGGTTCTTCCCTGTTCTTTTGCTTCTTTTGCTACGATTTCGTCGCTCATAAAACAGAATACTTCACCGCCAAAACGAGCCAAAACTTTTTTATTGATTCCAGCTTTTGCCATATTAGTATCGGTGACGATATTGGCTCCATCTTTTAACAAGGCAATAGCATAATCAACCACGTGTGAAGAATAAGTCATAGTCTTTGCATATGAGAAATCAGCACTTGTATGTATCACTCGTTTCGTAATCATAGCCTGGTCATCGGGAAGTACAATATTCATTTCTTGTAATTCCTTCTCTATGATTTCAAAACTTCTTTTTTCAATTTCTTCTGGTTTTACAAACTCCAGTTGCATATTACCCCTTTCAACTACAAGAATATTTCTCTAAAATTTTTTTCATCGCATTCACAAGGCGTTCATTCTCCTCATGTTTTCGAATTGCAATTCTAAAATGTCCATCTACAAGATTAGTATAATCGCAGCAATCACGAATCAAAATCTTATGTTCTAACAATTGCTGGTACCAATCGATCCCTCTCGTTTCATAAAACAATAAAAAATTAGCCCTGCCATCATATACTAAAAGTCCAAGTTTTCTAAGTTCTTCTGTTAAATAAGAAGACTCCGCTTTTATCAGTCTTCTGGCATCATTTAAATAATTTGTCTTTGTCAAAACATCTAAAGATGCGATTCCAGCTGCATTAGCAAGCGAAGATATATTCCACTCGGGTAGCTTCTTTTCAATTTTAGCTCCCAGCAAATGATTCCCAGT
>CAVIOJ010000062.1:0-1567 GCA_963644225.1 Lachnospiraceae bacterium
AAACTCTAACGTCCATAATTAACATTGTAATGGTAGCCTTATCCTTAAAGGCAAAATGGTAGTCTTATCCTTAAAGGCAAGATGAAAGGAGCAAACATATGACAGATGCCAAGGAGCATCGGGAAAGCGTCAAAAGGGACGCACTAACAAGAGGCGCAGGACGGTGGGAAGTCAAGCGTTAAAGGTTCAAACAAGCCGAAAAAATGCGACCCAAAGGACAACAGAGGCTTACCCTCGCGATCGAAAAGGAAGTAGAAAAAGAAGCCCAATTAGTACCATCCATCAGCGGATGGGAACAATCTTAACTCTTAACAAATCAAATAGGGAGCAAGAAATGGCACACAAAAATAAGATCAAGCCGCGTAAATGGATGCAGGACAACCTTTATGAGGCATACCAAAAAGGCAAAGGACACAGTAAGCACGACGAAAAGGATGAGCATAACTCGACCCCCTATATACACTCGAATCAGACTTATCGGACTTATAAAGCACAATGTAATCACTTCGCTGATTGGTTAGTCAAGCATCAAATAAGGGATAAAGACGAGGCATTCAGACAGATCCCGACATATCTAAAGAGCCTAGAGGAAAGAGGCTTGTCCTCTTATTCAATCGTAACCGCCCTCAATGCCATCGCAAAGGCGTATAGGGTCAGCACAAAGGACATTGACTACCAAGCCCCAAAGAGAGAACGTGCCTCAATCAAACGATCAAGATACACCGCGAAAAGGGATGCACATTTTTCGCTTGAAGCAAACCAAGAGTTGATTGATTTCGTGTCCGCTACTGGCTTGAGGCGGCATGAACTAGAAGCCCTACATGGCACTGATTTAGTCGTTGGCTCTGATGGCACATATCAGATCTACGTTAGACAAGGAAAAGGCGGTAAGCAAAGATTTGCAACTGTCGTTGGGAACAAAAAGGAAGTCGAAAACGTTGTAAAAATCATGCAGAGATCAAAAGAGGGAAAGGTATTTGAGCACATTCATTCGGCATTTGACGAGCATTATTACCGCTCTTTGTACGCCTGTCGGTGCTATCGAAGCAAGGCTCGTGATTTGAATGAGTTGGAAACAAGAGAGAAATATATTTGCCGAAAAGATATGGCTGGAAAAGTGTTCGATCGCGAGGCAATGAGGTATGCCTCGAGACAGTTGGGTCACAATCGAATCGATGTGATCGCTAATAACTATTTGCACAACCTTTAAAAATGATGATTGGGTACAGAATGGGTATTCGCGAAAAATGTGAGAGGCTCGAAACCCTTGATTTTACTGGTTTTTAGTGTCGTTTTGCCACAATGGTTCGAATCCCCCGTGCTTCACTAAAAACCTTACAAATCGAGGCAACTCGTTTTGTAAGGTTTTTTATTTTGCCTAAAATGTGATATTCTTATTAGAGCTTGGTTGATCAGTTATGCAGCCATTTTAATTTATCGAACAAGTGGATTTTAAGTGGCTTTGATTCTGGTACAGCCGATGAGGAAGGATTTATCATGGAGAAAATAAAAAGAATTTGGAAAAATATTTTAGCGAATCCAATGCGTTTTTTTAGCATTCTTTGTC
>CAVIOJ010000062.1:1577-3448 GCA_963644225.1 Lachnospiraceae bacterium
TTCTTTGTCTGATTGCAGCAGCGATTTGTCTGGGCATTTTTGTTTATCAGCAAAAAAATAACGAAAAGCAGGAAGAAAAGTACGAGAAGGTTCGTCAGGAATCAAAGGTCGAAGAGGAATCATCTGAGGAAACTCATGACTTCGCGGCCCTCAAGGAGACTAATGAAGATATTTATGGTTGGATAAATGTGCCAAATACCATTGTGGATTATCCAGTTTTACAGTCTGAGGAGGACAATTACTATCTAAATCATGACTTGGATCATACAGAAACTATCGCCGGCGCAATCTATAGCAATGCTTGCAATAGCCAGGATATGTCGGATGGCATCACAATTTTATATGGTCATGATATGAAAGCGGATACCATGTTTGGATCCCTTCATCTATTTGACGAGGCTGATTTTTTTGAAACCAATGAGACCATGACATTTGAAACGGCAGATGCCATTTATACCTACCAGATTTTTGGCGTATACAATTTCAATGACTCATATCTGCCTTCTTTATATGATGTGACATCTGCTAGTGGAGTAGAAAGCTTTTTGTCTGACCTGGAGTCTTGTGCAAATGAGAGGAGCTCTATCACCCATGTCAGAGAAGATGTAGAGGTGACATCTTCAGACAAATTGCTGGTTTTATCGACATGTATCTCAGGTAGAGATGATAGAAGATTTTTGGTTGTAGGTAAACTTGTGGATGTGACGGAACATAGTAGTGATTCGATGGAGTAGGACATAGTTGCATATACGTCATAAGGGTATGGAGGATTTTTGCTTGATCTAAGGGGCGCCGTTATCCCTGTATTCTTTTGGGGTCATGCCATATTGTTCCTTAAAAATTTGATAGAAGTGGCTGCGATTTGAAAAGTTAAGTTCTAACATGATTTGTGAAATTTTCATGTTGGTTTGACTGAGTAATCTTGAAGCCTCTTTTAATGTAAAGATTCGTTCAAAATTCTTGAGAGACATGCCGGTATATTTTTTTACAATTTTATTTATGTAGTCACCGCTGTAATTTAAGCGATTGGACAGTTCATCTCTGGAAATGCGACCATTGTTTTCTGCAATCAGATTCTGGATTCGAAGAAAGAGATATTCCTCTCTATGGCCTGGCAAGGTTATCTTGTTGCATTCATAGAGACTTGTGTCCAATATCATGGATATCAGGCGTGTGATGAGACTTTGGACCATAGGTACAAAGCCTGGTTGGCGATTTATGGTCTCTTTAGATAGAGCCTCATATAGACCGGTAAGTTTATCGCATACTATGTCAGAATCAACGATTGGACTAAAGTCCCAATATTGCTTTTCAAAAATCTTTTTTTTGTAATCACTCTGCATAAAATCATAGATGGCATTTTCATATGCAACAACATGCCCGTAATCATCAAATCTTGTGTCGGAATGTATTGTTTCTAGAAAGAAACGGTCGGAGATGTCAAGAAAGTAAAGCAGAGTATTTTCTTTTGGCTGCTCAATATGTCTTACATTATGATTGAGCATACAACACTGTCCCTTTTTGTACAGGTAATCTTTCCCTTCAATCTTCTGTATAACCTCTCCTTTGGCTACATACATGAGTTCAAAGTAAGAATGCTGATGCATTGGCCGATTTAGGACATATGGCGAAGAAATCTTTTCGGAATTCTCCTTTGTAAAACCTGGACCATAGAGATGCACATTGACGATATCATCTGTAAAATTGAAATCCTCGCATACAATAAGGTAGGGGCCATTCAGTTTGTACTGCTGGGCGTAGGAAGCATCTAAGTGATCCACTCGAAGACCGGTGGGAGATGATGCGTATTCAGTTAGATAATTCTGATATTCTAAAGCAAATTCATTCATGATTATGATTATATATGATTT
>CAVIOJ010000063.1:0-5732 GCA_963644225.1 Lachnospiraceae bacterium
AAATAGTAACGTGCGCGTTCCGAGACCTCGTGCATAATTGACATTGCTGGATGCGGCATTTACTCCCACTAGACTAAGAGCTTCCTGAAAGCGTATGCCCCAGGCGGACGACGCGTCGCAAGTCTTCAGCTTTAAATGTACACAAACCCCAAGCCTCAAATCGATACCTAACAAATTTACGCAATTTACCCGAAATGTTCACCAAGCAGGAGGGCAAGGCCCACACCCCAAGCGCCAGGAGGGTAAGACCTAAAACTCAGAGGCCAAGAGGTGAACCCAGACCTCGAGAAGCCGGGAGGGCACAGCCTAGAGTCCTGGAACCAAGAGGTGAAGCCTGTGCCTCAGAAAGCCGAGAGAACACAGCCCTACAGCCCCGAAACCAAGAGGTGAAGCCTAAACCTCAGAAAGTCGAGAGGGCACAGCCCGCATGCATAAAGCATGGGCTAGTGCAGACCCTGATTACAGCTAATTTGGCCGCAAGTTTTATTTAAGTCTAATATACAAATATGAGGCTGGAAAATCAATGGATTTTGCTTGATAAAGGGGGGTATTAAATTTCAAACTGATAGGTTTGGGGATTGGTTTATTTCACAAAAAAAGGACGGCAAACGCCGTCCTTTTTTATTATGAAGTTTAATTCGCTGCAAAGCATAATGGCATATAGGTTTTTAGCGAATTAGAATTCCTCTGATGCCTTGTAGGTTTCCATGGCCTCTTCAAGGCTCATGCCACCATCAATGGCTTCACGTCTCTTTGCATTGATTTCCTGGATTTCTTTCATGCGCTCTCCAGTTAAGCTATAGCCCTTCATGGAAATCAGGGTGATAGCCCATGCTGCCATTGGAACTAAACAGAAGAGAACGATAACAACCCAGTTCATGCCAGGAGCGTATGGTGTATCTGCTGTAGGGAGGTTGGAAAGTCCAATCACACCTACGGCGATTCCTACTACTGTTGCAGCAAGAGAAGATACAAGTTTATCTACAAGAGAGAACAAGGTTCCCATGATTCCAGGGATGTACTTGCCGGAACGATAGGTCTCGTAGTCTGAGCAGTCTGCAACCATAGGAATTGGCATGTCGGCTGTAGCATAGTAAGCACCATAACCAACGCCAAAGCAGATGATAAATAAAATGGTATATACATTGACATTTGGGAAGGCAAGATTCATACCGCTTGCTGGATTCCACAAAAGCAAAAGTGCTAAAACGCCTACGTAGCAAACCAAGGCAACTGATACGTAGCGAACCAAAGAAGCCTTCTGTCCTTTTTTCTGTGAAGTACGAACTGTAAGAAGGAAGAATGGTACGCTGGCTACATATCCCAAAATCATCATTGGAAGATAGAGGCTGTCATAATTGCCCATCATACATCCGTATAACATACAAAGTACGGTTGTGTTGGTTGCAATGGAAAGAGCCAACTTACAGCCTGCTCCTGCAATCATCAGACGCTGCATAGGCTTGTTGTCCTTGATGATTTCGATGTACTCAGAAACTTTTACTTTTTCCTGCTTGCTTCCACCTACACCAAAGTATTTTGGCTGGTCTTTTTCCCAGATACCGATCACAGCAAGGATGGTAAGAAGGAAGGAAATAGAAACTCCAATTGGAGTCAATACTCTATAAAAGTCTGCACTTGAATAATCCGCAACATTGGCACGAAGAATTGGTGCAACAAACTGCATCACGCCCATTCCCACGAGAGAACCTACTGTATTGAAAATAGTAAAGAGTGGTCTCTGGTTAGGATCGTTGGTAAGAACGGTCTGACCAGATCTGGTGCAGGAAGTCTGGAAGGTATATCCAATAACCCAGACAAAGTAAAGGGCTACGAAAACCACATAGCGAAGAGCCATCTGGGAATCTGGAATCATCGGTGTCACCATGTAAAGCAAGATAATGCTGACTGCCATGATGATATTTCCGATCACCATAAAAGGTCTGAATTTTCCGAATTTGCCATTGGTTCTGTCAATCATCGCTCCGATAATAGGATCGGTGATGGCATCACACAAACGCATGGCTGTTACCATGATGGATGCAAACATAAGGCCTAAGGCCAATACGTTGGATCCAAATGTCGCTATGTAGGAAAGTACCAATACATAGTATACGTTGGTCGCTCCATTATTTAATGGGAAAAGAACCAACTGATAAGGTTTTGCGCGGTTTAATCCCGCTTGTGCTGTCTTTGTCTCACTCATCATTTTCCTCCTTTTTTATACCCAGTTTGCGCTGTTGGAAGTCTTGCCTACAAGCTTGTAACTCTTGGCATCATCCTTGCGAATAAATGTAGTCTCATCCTCCAAGTCTCCTGCTTTTGCCGTGATGACATTTGCTCCATCAGAAAGTGGGACTTTGAAGGTAAATACACGGTCTGCCGATTTGGTTTCTAATTTGTTGCCGTTGCAATAGAGTGTTACTTCCGGCTGGTTAGAATATACTTTTACCAAAATCGATTTTTTCTTGCGTTCTTCAAAACGCTTGCTGCAGATATGAACCATAGGATCCGGATTCCAGTAAGCCTTGTAGAGATAAAAAGAATCCTTTTTGGTCTTTCTGTCAAAAGTAACAAGACCCTTGTGATTCATACCCGGCTCGCCGCCCTGGTCTCTTGCATCTGCTGCAAAATCAAACATGTTCCACACGTGATTAGCCCAAAGCCATGGGAATCTTGCGAAGCAGCGAATCATATATTCATGATATTTTGCCTGATACTCCTCGGTATGATCCCCTCTGTGTGGATGCTCACCATGGAGATTTGGCATACCCTCTGCGCCATACTCAGAGTATCCAAGAACACGCTTTGGATAGATGAGATGGAAGAGGCTAAAGAAAATATCATTTAAAAACAAGCCTGGCACATACCAGCCCAAGTATAAGTTGTAGCTAAAGATATCGGACAAATGAGCCACACGGCTAAAAGGATTGCAGGCTGCGTAGCAGGCAAGTGTCGTCACACGAGTCATATCCATGGCATGACACAAATCATTTAACACATGGTGATTGTCCAACATATCCTTCTTGTCCTTGGTCGAGATGGTGATCTCATTGGAAAGTCCCCAGGTGACAATACAAGGATGGTTATAATTTTGCCAAATCAGCTCTCTCATCTGGGAGATAGAGTTGGCTCTTGCATTTGGCATATGTTCTGAAATATAAGGAATCTCTGCCCAGACAACCATACCCACTTCATCACACAGATCGTAAAAATACTGATCATGCTGATAATGAGCAAGGCGGACTGTATTGGCCCCCATCTCGGCAATCAATTCCATGTCATGCTTATGATGTTCCTTGGAGATGGCATTACCAATCCCCTTGAAATCCTGATGACGAGAAACTCCATGAAGCGGATAAGGCTTGCCATTGAGATAGAATCCCTTGTTTGGATAAACCTCAAAAGAGCGAACACCAAATCGGCTCTCCACCTGGTCTAAAACCTTGGTGCCATAGCACAGGCTGGCCTTTAAGGTATACAAATAAGGATCTATGCGTCCATTCCACAGGTGTGGATTGTCAATGGTAAAAGTATATGTCGCTATATTTTTTGCAGTGCGATCTGTAATAGGCATGGCCAAATCATCGCAAGCACCGTAAATCGGCTCGTCGTAAGAAAACTCCTGCAACTTGGCACTGTTTCCTACCACTTTTTGTCCTTCGCTATCAAGAATTTCATAGTCTACATGATAAGCGGCGGCTTCCTTTTCATCCAAAAGGCATACAAATGAATCCGCGGTAATTCTGGCACTTCCCTCTTTTGTCAAGATAGGGGTCACACGAAGGCCCGGCATACCATAAAAGTCCATCTCGAAGTGTTCTTTTGACAGAATCACCATATTTACATCGCGATAGATTCCGCCATAAAAGGTAAAATCTGCCTTCTGTGGATAGACACGGTCATTTTTTGCATTGTCTGCAAGGACCACCAATTCATTTTCGTCCTGTAAAAGATCTGTGATGCAGACACGGAAAGTAGAATATCCACCGTCGTGACTTGCAATCTCTTTGCCTGATAACAAGATGGTAGCAGAAGAATTCACCCCGAGAAACTCCAGATATACATCCTGTGTATCAGCGTCGAAAGCAGGCTTTGCGAATTTTTTTACATAGCGTCCAAGGCCTCTATAGTAGTCATTTCCTCCGTCCTGGCCATCAATATTGTTCCAGGTATGAGGTAGGTCTACGTTTTTGACAGGCTTATCGGCGATGGTAAATTCCCAGCCCTCATTTAGTAAAATTACTTCTCTCATTTTCCCTCCCAAAATATATCACTTGCGAAGTCTTATCCATGGACTTCGATTTTAAGTACGAAGCGATTTTATTTTTATAATTTTTTTCTAAGCAAAAAAGTCTAGGCTGGCTCGAGCCAGGGCTTGAAGGCCGACTGAGTTAGAGACTTTTCTACAAGATAAAAAATAAGGTTGTTATCTTGCATTTTAAGGTAATAAATTGCAAGAAACAACCTCTCTATCGTAAGTGGCTCTAGGCTTTCCCTATGTGGCAGAAAGTGGGAGCAACATCTTCAAAATAAAGGTGTTATCCGTCGCTTCCACACTCAAAGTTCCGTCATATTTTGCCAAATTGTGCTTCATGCTGCGAAGGCCATATCCATGATAACCATTGTGAGGCTTGTCGCTGACAGGAAGTCCATTTTTAATCTCTATTTTTTTCTCTATTGGATTGATAATATTGATGACCAAAAACTGGTCTCGCACAAAGATTGCAATATCAATCAAGCGGAGGCTCTCATTGGATAATTTTTCCACCGCCTCCATGGCATTGTCCACCGCATTTCCCAAGACTGCATACAAATCCACAGGATCAATGAATCCAAGCTGCTTGCCATCTGCGATGCAGTTGATCTTGATTCCCTTGGCCTGACAGGCAAGACTTTTTTCCGTGAGGATAGTATCTAGTACATCATTGCCAGTCTTTACAATGGCGCCATAGATTTCTACTGACTGCTCTAATTCATGCAAGTACTGCTCCTTGCTGTCTTCGTCCGCCACCTGGCGAATGGCTCTGACCTGGTGCTTTAGGTCGTGACACTTTTGATTGATAAGGTCAATGTTTTCCCTGGTGAGCTCATACTGTTCCTTCTGCTGGTTCATAAGTACATTCATGGTAAAAAGCTCTTTTTCCAAGGCACTCTTTTTAAAAAGTTCTGTCTGAAAATACAAAAGTGTAATGCAATAGAACTGAACAAAAATCAAAACAAGATAAAAAAGCGCCCCGCTCATTTGAACAGTAGTCATACGAAGCATCTGTTCAATCAACTCGAAAGCGACAAAAAATACTACAGCCGATGTCATCTGACGCGGTCCGATATAGTACTTGCCATCTTTTGGCATATGCTTGGCCAGACTGAATCCTACCGCAACCATGCACAAAGCGTAATAAATCAGCATTCCAATACATACATGGACATTTTTTTCAAAAGGCCCATAATCGATAAAATTGTAAAAGACATGCCAGACATTCATCAAAAACTGCCCCGTAATAATGGACCAGATAGCCACATAACAAGAGGCACTTTTTCGCATTTTAGTGCAAAAGTAGATATATAAAAAAAGAATACCCAGGCAGTAAAATGAGACAATCGTCATATATCCCGGAAGCCTGCGAATCAAGGCGGCAAAAGGGATGGTAAAAATAAGGCATAAAAGAGCCCCGAGGGATAGTCGCATAGCCGGCGGCTCCTTTTTTTTCAAAGGGAGCATATAGACC
>CAVIOJ010000064.1:0-2848 GCA_963644225.1 Lachnospiraceae bacterium
AGATAGAGCAGAGGTGCGTATGAAGGAAAATAAATCAAAAAATAAAATTATTGGATTTTTTGACAAGGGATCAAGAGGATTGCTACTTATGATCTTGATAGCCGTTTTGGCTATTGCCATCTATACTGGTGTCTTGACTCGTATTCTAAATAATAGCGTCATGGAAAATGCCATCACAGAGAACCAGAACAAGACCAATGCCATGTATGTGGTTATGAATCGTCTGCTTGACCGTGATGATTTCACCGAAATCAATGACGCATCAGATATGAAAACGCAGCGTTATGAGGACTTACAAAGTCATCTGCAGGAGATTCGTTCTCTTAATTCGACACGCTACTTTTATACTGCCAAGCGTGATGAGAATGGGACTTTAGTCTATGTGGTTGACGGATTAAATCCTGCCGCCTCGGATTTTCGTCATCCTGGAGATGCTATAGAGGAGGAGATGATTCCTTATATCGAGGAAGCGTTATCCGGCAATACCGTATATTCCCAGGATATCGTGGATACTACCTGGGGCCATATTTTTACCGCCTGTTATCCGATTTACGCCAATGATGATAGCAAAGAGGTGGTGGGAGCCCTCTGTATCGAGACAGATATGGAGTCCACTTATACCTTTATCGCAGACCACAATCGCACTCTTTATGAGGCGGGGGCTATAGCGGTTGTTGTCGTACTTGCCACTATGATCTTTATCTTTGCCTGCATTCGTTTTTATCGCAGGGAAAAGAAAAATAACGAACAGATTTTATTGGAAAATAATGCCAACTTACAGGAAGCGCTGAACCGCGAATTAGAACTACAGGAGCAACTTAAGGCTGCGGCTACTGAGGCCAGACGGGCCAACGAGTCCAAGACCAACTTTTTGCGCCGCATGAGCCACGATATTCGTACCCCGCTAAATGGTATTATAGGCATGCTAAAAGTTGCCAATCTCTATGATGATGACTTGAGCAAGCAAAGAGAATGCCGGGAAAAGATTTTACATTCTACAGACTATCTGTTGGATTTGGTCAACAATGTCCTTGATATCAGCAAGGTGGAGTCAGGCACCATGTCTTTGGAACAAAAGCCTTTTAACCTGGGCAAGACTTTGCGAGGTACTATTCCTAGCATCGAGATGACAGCCAAGGAAGCGGGCATCCACATAGAGGGTATTGCCGAAGATTCCCACATCGTCCACAGGGCCGTCATCGGAAGTCCACTCCATCTCAATCGAATTCTTTTGAATCTGGCTTCCAATGCTATCAAGTACAACCGCCCGGGAGGCTATGTTCGCCTGACTTGTAACGAGATTGCTTCCGATGAGATGAGCGCTACTTATGAGTTTATCTGCCAGGATAATGGACTTGGTATGAGTGAGGAGTTTCAGGCTCATGCCTTTGAGCCATTTTCTCAGGAGGGCAAGGAGACTTCTACCACTTTTTCCGGTACGGGTCTTGGCCTTGCCATCGTAAAAGAAATCGTGGAGCGCATGGGTGGTACGATTCAGTTGGAAAGTCAGGAAGGCGTAGGGACTACCATCACCATTTGCTTAACCTTGCTTTTAGATAAAGAACATGAAGAATCAGCCCTTACAGAGACGTCTGCAGAAGTTGATTTGTCTGGCAAAAAGGCCCTTCTGGTAGAGGACAATGAACTCAACATGGAGATTGCGGAGATTATGTTGGGCCAGCTTGGATTGACATTGGATAAGGCCATCAATGGTAAAGAAGCCCTCGATAAATTTGCCCAGTCAAAGATTGGAGAGTACGATTACATCTTTATGGATATGATGATGCCTGTGATGGATGGTATAACCGCCACAAAAGAAATCCGTGCATTGGATCGTGAAGATGCTTTTTCGGTAACTATTCTTGCCATGACGGCCAATGCCTTTGCGGAGGATCGTGCGGCCTGTCTTGCAGCTGGCATGAATGAGCACATTGCCAAGCCTTTAGATATCGAGATTCTAAAGAATGTTTTAAAAGATTTTGAGTAAAGAAAAAGGAAGACTTTTTAGTCTTCCTTTATTTTTCCGTCTATAGTAAATGTTACAACCTGCCAAGGGATGAACTTGCCACTGTTTTGCAGTGCGCTGATAGCTGCATGCTCGAGTCCGCCGCAGCAAGGTACTTCCATGCGAAGTACGGTTACGCTCTTGATATCGTTGTTTGCAATGATCTCTGTCAATTTCTCACTGTAGTCCACTGCGTCGAGTTTTGGACATCCGATCAAAGTAATCTTGCCCTTCATGAACTCTTCATGGACATTTGCATAAGCGTAAGCAGTACAATCGGCAGCAATCAAAAGCTTTGCTCCGTTAAAATATGGGGCATTGGTAGGAACCAGCTTTATCTGACATGGCCACTGGCCAAGCTGAGACTGCATAGGTTGATTTACATTAGTTGCAGCAGCCTTTGGTGCTTCGTCTGCAGCTCTGTCAAAAGTGTGCATCGCATGTCCAGGACATCCGCTAAATGCTGGCTTGCTCGCAGCTTTGGCAGCATTTCTCTCAGCCAAATGCTTCTGTACAGCTTCTTCGTCGTAAGCAGCTGCTTCTCTTTCTGTAAATGTGATGGCTTCTGTCGGGCAGTGTGGAAGGCAATCGCCCATGCCGTCGCAGTAGTCATCTCGGATTAATTTTGCCTTTCCGTCAATCATAACGATTGCTCCTTCGTGGCAAGCATTAGCGCAAGCGCCGCATCCATTACATTTTTCTTCGTCAATGTGAATAATTTTACGAACCATAATAAAAATCTCCTTTTTTCAAACTTATGTGTGACCTGATCATCCGATGATGCCGTGACTTCCGTTTTCATAGAAATCCCGGCGACTTCTCTCGTTGATGACACAAGTATAC
>CAVIOJ010000065.1:0-3745 GCA_963644225.1 Lachnospiraceae bacterium
ATCTTAGGTCCTTCTACTACATAAACATCATCTTCTTCATTATATTCAGCTGTAAATGGTTCTTCGTTGAAAATATAAAGCTCTGGGAAATATTCCTGCTCAAAGGTCACAGGCTGCTTTGGACAAGTTTCAAGCAGACTGGAAATCTTATAAATAGCTTCCTGCAAGCCTTTTCCTGAAACAGCAGACATAGCAAGAACCTCTATTCCCTTTGGTTCAAACTCTTCTTTCAAACGCTTTACAGCATCATTTTCTTCATCATAAATCGCATCAATTTTATTCGCAATAATAATCGTTGGCTTTTGCAATATTTTATCATCGTAAGCCTCTAATTCCTTGTTGATTGCATAAACATCTGCTACAGGATCTCTACCTTCCACAGAGGCCGCATCTACAATATGCACAATCGCCCGAGTTCTTTCCACATGCCTTAAAAATTCATGTCCAAGGCCAATTCCCATGGAAGCGCCCTCGATAAGTCCCGGAATATCTGCAATGACAAAGCCTTTTCCCTCTGGCAAATCGACAACTCCAAGATTAGGATTCAGGGTTGTAAAATGATAATTTGCAATCTTTGGCTGAGCATTGGTTACTCTAGATAAAAATGTGGATTTCCCTACGTTTGGAAAGCCTACCAAGCCAACATCTGCGATTACCTTTAATTCCAAAAAGACTTCAATTTCAAATCCCGGCTTTCCTGGCTGGGCATATTTTGGCGCCTGCATGGTTGCGGTTGCATAATGCTGGTTTCCTTTACCACCTCTACCGCCTTTTAAGACGATTTGGCGGGTATTGTCTCCTGACATATCCGCAATAACCTTCCCTGTCTGAGCTTCTTTTACTACAGTTCCTGCAGGAACTTTCAAGACCAAATCTTGACCATTTTTGCCGGAACAATTCCTTTTAGCGCCCTCAGCACCATTTTCAGCTGCAAATTTTCTTTTATGTCGATAATCATATAAGGTATTAAGACCAGGATCCACTTCAAAGATAAGGTCGCCACCTTTTCCGCCATCGCCGCCATCTGGACCACCATTTGCAATATATTTTTCACGGTGAAAACTAACATGTCCATCGCCGCCTTTTCCTGATTTAATAATAATTTTCGCACGATCCGCAAACATCTTTTAGCACCTCCTGATCGATCCTACTTTTATTAAAATGCCTTCCTATACAAAACATATGAAAAAAAGTCCGACTAATCATATCTTAGCCGGACCTTAAATCAAGAATCTTATTCGTTAGTTGCAACCGGATATACACAGGCTACTTTCTTATCTCTTCCTTTTCTTTCGAAACGAAGTACTCCGTCAGCTGTTGCAAATAAAGTATCATCTCCACCAATTCCTACATTGGTTCCTGGATGAATCTTTCTTCCACGCTGTCTATAAAGAATATTTCCAGCCTTTACGAACTGTCCGTCTGCTCTCTTTGCTCCTAATCTCTTAGACTCAGAATCTCTACCATTCTTAGTAGATCCAACTCCCTTTTTATGAGCAAAAAACTGAAGGTTCATTTTTAACATGATCTTACACCTCCTCAAACTTTAGTGTAATATAATTATTTCCATATTCTTCTCGAATCATCTCAAGTCCAAGTATCATTGACTCCATAAGTAAGGATGCCTTCTGATCTATGGACGATATAAAACGAACTTTTATATCTCCCAAATCTTCCTGACTAGAAACATCAAGCTCTGTCTCAGTAAGACAATCTAGTGAATTACATGTATTAATTACTAATACTGAAATTGCTGCACAGACAATATCCTCACCTGCATTAGCATAACCAGAATGACCAGATGCATCAAAACCTATATATTGATTCGAATTGTTTTTGTAAACAGTTATTGTTGTCATAACTATTCACCTAAACGATTAGCCATTAATCTTTTCAATCTTAACCTGAGTATATGACTGTCTATGACCGTTCTTTTTGTGATATCCAGTCTTTCTCTTGTACTTGTAAACAATGACTTTCTTACCGCGTCCGTTCTTTACAACGCTAGCTTCAACTGTTGCACCTTCTACTGTAGGTGTTCCAGCCTTCACTGTTCCATCATTTACTAAGAGAACTTGATCAAAAGTAACCTTGTCACCTTCTGAAACCTCAAGCTTTTCAATGGTAATGATATCGCCTTCGGATACTTTGTACTGTTTACCACCTGTTGCTATAATTGCGTACATATGGCACCTCCTATTATCATTACTCGCCAACTTTGGTGTGCAAAATTGCAACTTAAACCTCGTTGTGCGGCATACCTTGATATATTAGCATAGATGTTTCCCATCGTCAATAAGAATTTGGGATAAAGAAGGATATTTTTTTGCTCTCGTTATTTCCATAAGCCCTAATCTGGTAAAATCTACAACAGTAACCTTTGCATAATCTTTTTTTACAAGATTTCGCATATAAGAAAGCAATTCTTCCTGCTCTTTTTTCTTTGATAAATTTATAAAATCTACAATAATAATCCCATTCAAATTACGGAGACGAATTTGTCTTGCTATTTCTTCTGCAGCCTCTAAGTTGTTCGATAAGTAATAGTCTTTATCTTTTTTGTTTTTAACATTATTCGAACTATTGACATCAATAACAGTCATTGCCTCAGTTGCCTCTATAACAAGAGATCCTCCGGATGGCAGATAAACATTTTTTCCTAAGGCTTGATCTATCTTTTGCCTGAGTCCATATAATTTTTCAAGTGGATACTGCCCGTCCTCATATAAGCGAAGATATTCTTTATACCTATCATCGCAGGATAATTCCGAAAAAATTTCAAGATCGTCCGAAACTATTTCATCCAAGCCCTCTGTAAGGTAACGCCTTAGATGTGCAAAGAAAGGATGAGCTTCTTTGTAAAGTAACTGGCCACAGACCTTATGTTTACTATTTTCCAAAAATTGCTGCATCTTCTCTTCAAGGGATGTAATCTCCTCAATCAAAGATTTTGCATCAATATCTTTTGCATTAGTTCTTATCACAAAACCATAGGATATATTTTCAAGCTGCAAAAGAACTTCATCTGTAATTCTTTGCCGCTCCATCCCTTTTATCTTTTGAGAAATTCCATGAATCCTGTTTGCACTGGTCATAATGACATGATCAGAAGACAAAGAAAGGTTACTGCTTGCACAGATTGCTTTACTTTTTATGGCATCTCTTGTAACCTGAACCAAAAGTTCGTCGCCCTGTACAAGTTCATCTTTTTTCCCTTGCTTTTTTGTAAATGTAATGCCGGCAAAATCTTCCTCTAACGAATAGAAAAATTTAAGCTGACCACTAGATAAAAAAGCCGCCTTCATCTGAGGTAAAACCTGGTCTACTCTGGCAGTATAAATATTGCCAACAAGAGATGGCTGGTCTTTTCTAAAGGGGTGTATTTCAATTGGGCGATCCATGGAATCCACATAAAACAAAAAATCCCACGTGCATCCCGCATAATCCATTTTTGTAATCATGCATCGATTATGCATAGTCATATCCCACATCTCCTAGAGATACAAATCTATCGTCCTCTGTCGTAAACATATCTAATCTATGGATAAAAAATGTATTCTCATCTACTATAACATCCATAGAGGAAAAGAAATGTTCTAACACAAGTTCCGGTTTGATATTATCCACGCTTCCAGTTGAAACAAAAAGATAAAAGAGAATATCTCCCATGTCATCTTCTTTTATTTCAAACTCAAAAATCAAAGGACGTAAATCGACTTCCCGTTCTCCCTTTTTTGTCTTTTTA
>CAVIOJ010000065.1:3755-6414 GCA_963644225.1 Lachnospiraceae bacterium
TTTTTAATAATAGGGATAGTCGTCGCATTGTCATAAAAAGATTCTTTTGCCAAGAGTAAATCCTGCAAGGAAATAGACTCGAAATTCTCTTTATGTTTGTATTTTAGTTCATAGGAAGCGCCGCTAACTGAGGACATGGCATTTTTTGCCCCATCCTCCAAATAACGAAACTCTAAAATATCCATTCCCTCAACCATGGTTTCTTGTAACTTGGCTTTGGCTTCGGCAGAAGGGATTTGCTCTTTTAACTCAATGTCCATATACTCCCCGCTGCTGGTAAGTCCCAATCCAAGCGGTGCGGCAAAAGACATAATCTGATGAGGATTGAATCCTTCAGAATATTTAATTGGAAGATTGCTTCTGCGAATGGCTTTTTGGAAATAACGCATAATATCCAAATGTCCCACATATTTCATGGCACCTGTTTTGGAAAATTTAATTCTTGCCTTCAAAACAAATACCTCCTTTAAACACTGCTGCCCCGCAGCCGGAACATTGCATCTTACAGTTTGGTGTAGTTATCTGATCCTGGGTTGCTTTTTTCCATTCTGATACAAAAAATTCTTTGCGCACTCCAACATCAATAAAATCCCAAGGTAAAACTTCATCAATAGGTCTCTCGCGATATACATAATAATCAAAAGAAATCTGATTTCTTTCGAAAATCTCTAACCATTTGTCCATATCAAAATAATCAGACCAGGCGTCAAACATACAGCCTTCCATATAAGCCTGATAGATGGACTCCGAAAGTCTACGGTCACCTCTGGCAAAAAGGCCCTCTAATACAGTGACATCCGCCTCATGCCAATTATAGCGAAGGCTCTTATGATTTAACTGTTCCTTCATGGTATCGTTGACAATTTTTGCTCTTCTAAGATACTCTCCCTGCTCGTACATTGGAGCCCATTGAAATGGAGTAAAAGGCTTTGGAACAAAAAATGAAGTACTCATGGTAATCTGACATTTGCCATTTCTTTGTTCCTTTGGAATTTCATAATAACGAACAGCTATCTCATTAGCCAACTCTGGAATAGCCTTCATATCTTCTTCTGTCTCTGTAGGAAGTCCCAACATAAAGTAAAGTTTTACCTTTTGCCAGCCTCCCTCAAAAGCCATTCCGGCACCATTTAAAATGTCCTCTTTTGTAAGTCCTTTATTGATTACATTTCGAAGACGTTGAGAACCTGCTTCCGGTGCAAATGTCAAAGAACTCTTGCGAACATCCTGTACCTTACTCATGACATCGAGTGAAAAGGCATCGATTCGAAGTGATGGCAAGGAAATATTTACACCTTCTCCACAACATTCATCTATCAAAAAATTAACCAGTTCAGGCAATTTTGTATAATCACTTGAGCTAAGAGAACTAAGGGAAATCTCCTCGTGGCCTGTATTTTTTAACATCTCTTTGGCGTATTTTTTTGTAAGTTCAAGACTCTTTTCACGGTTTGGACGGTAAACCATTCCCGCCTGGCAGAAACGGCATCCACGAATACAGCCCCTTTGAATTTCAAGAACCACACGATCCTGGGTTGCTCGCACAAATGGCACGAGAGGTTTATTCGGATAAGCACCCTCATCCATATTTACCAAAACCTGACGTTTAATTTTTGCGGGAACATCTGAAAAAATAGGATCCATGGAAGAAATCGTACCATCCTCCTTGTAACTAAGCTGAAACAAAGAAGGCACATACATTCCAGGGATACTTGCAGCTTCTCTCAAGAAGGAAGCCCTGCTATAATTTGGACTCTTCTTATGCTTTTTATATAAATCAAGCAAGGCATTATAACTAAGTTCGCCCTCACCGATGTAGCAAATATCGCAAAAATCAGCGATAGGCTCTGGATTGTAAGTACATGGTCCTCCAAAGATAACAATTGGATCATCATCTTTTCTATCCTTTTGCCAAATTGGAATACCAGAGAGATCAAGTATTTGCAAAATATTGGTATAACACATCTCATACTGTAAGGTGATTCCTAGAAAATCAAAATCCGAGATGGCATCCTGGCTTTCTAACGCAAAAAGAGGTATATTTTCCTCCTTCATAATCTTATGCAGATCAGGCCATGGAGAATATACCCTTTCACAATAAACATCTTCTCTTTGGTTGAACATCTCATATAAAATCTGAATTCCCAAATGGGACATACCGATTTCATAGACATCCGGGAAGCACATGGCAAACCGGATATCTACATCTTTTGGATTTTTTACAACCATATTTAATTCATTGCCGATGTATCTTGCAGGTTTGTCAACCTTCATCAAAATATCATCTGACAGTGCTAGTTTTCTCATAAAATTTCCTTTCTAACGCTGGGAAAGTTCCTGCGTAATATCTTCCCAGGTGAGATCTTTTTCCACCATAAGTACCATCATATGATATAAGAAATCTGAGATCTCATATTTTACTTCTTCATTGTCCGGATTCTTGGCTGCAATTACAATTTCTGTAGCCTCCTCACCGACTTTCTTCAAAATCTTATCGATTCCCTTATCAAAAAGATAATTGGTATAAGATCCTTCCTTAGGATTTACTTTTCTATCTGCAATAACCTGATAAACCGACTCAAAAACCTTGAGAGGATTTCGTTCGATATATTCTTTCTTTATAATTTCATTGAAAAAGCAGTTTGGAGCCCCTGTATGG
>CAVIOJ010000065.1:6424-10447 GCA_963644225.1 Lachnospiraceae bacterium
CCTGTATGGCAAGCGATGCCTCCCACCTGGGAAACCTTTGCCAAAATAGTATCCATATCGCAGTCTGCAGTAAGTGATTTGACATATTGAATGTGACCACTAGTAAGTCCCTTGGTCCAAAGTTCCTGTCTGCTTCTGCTAAAATAAGTCATCTTTCCTATACGAATAGTTGTGCGAAAAGCCTCTTCATTCATATATGCAAGCATCAAAACTTCTCCGGTCTGATAATCCTGGGCAATAACAGGAACAAGGCCATCTGAGTTTGTCTTCAACTCATCCCAGGAAATCTTTGCCTCGAAGTTGTCCATCTTAATTCCAGAGTCAGATAAGTCGCATTTAAGTTGCATGATATCCGTCTTTGTATCATCGATAACACGACCACAAATACCGCGAATTTTTTCCGAACTGAGCAAATGCTTCATCTCATCAAAATCATAGGAATCGACCGCTACAATATAAGGAACAGAAGAGATACTCTCCACGCTATCTAACAATGCGCGATTATATATAACAAATTCATGCACTTCTTCTTCCAGTTGCTCTTTATTTTTAAACAAAAAATCTACAGTTGTAAGAGAAACCAAAAGTTTGTCTGCACCAAATCTTGCGCTTGCTTCCTGCAAAAGTTCGGTAATGTTTGGTTTTGAGCCATTCAAAACAACCTCAGCGCAACCTGCATAGAGATATTTTTTTACATCCTCAAGTCTCTTGATATTGCCACCACCGCAGGTCTTGATTTCAATCTCACGATTTATCTCACGAATAGCCAAAATATTGACTTCATGTTCGGCATCGTCTTTTGATAAATCATAGCAAATAATTTTGTCAACGCCACTGTCATTATATAATTTTGCCAATTCTAAGACATCTTTTTTCTCATCTAAATTATCAGGATTGGCAACTGCCATTCCATCCTTTAAATAAATAGTTGCTACTATATTTTTATGTTCCATTTTACTTCACTCTCTGTTTTATTTAATCATCGTAAAAGATATTTAAGCGGGACTGGGCCTATTTTTACAAACTGCCCTTGGTTGATAAAATATCAGAAATCCTAGGGTCTTTTGTAGTAGCAGCATCCAAAGCTTTTGCAAAAGCCTTGAACATAGCTTCCGCCATATGATGATTATTGCCTGCTTTTAAAACCTGTATATGTAAATTCATTCCAGCACTGTAAGATATGGCATAGAAAAATTCTTTAATCATCTCAGTATCCATATAACCTATGCGCTCGCAGCTAAATTCTGCATCAAAAGACAGATAAGGTCTTCCAGACAAATCTATGGCGCATAATACCAATGTTTCATCCATAGGCAAAATACAAGATCCATATCGGCAAATACCTTTTTTATCTCCTACAGCTTCTTTGATTGCCTGGCCTAAAACAATGCCGCAGTCCTCAATAGTATGATGACAATCTACAATCAAATCCCCTTTTACGGCCAAAGTCAAATCAAAAAGGCCATGCCGGGCGAAGCCATCAAGCATGTGATCAAAAAATCCAATTTCCGTAGAAATCTGCGATTTGCCCTGACCATCAATTGCAAAATATAAATCTATATCCGTCTCTTTTGTCGTACGCTTACAATGAGCCGTTCTCTTCTCTTCCAAGCAATTATCCTTCTTTCCTAGACTTCTTCGAATCTTACTTTAATCGAATTTGCATGTGCCGTCAACTGCTCGCTCTGGGCGAAAGATACAATGTCTTTATAGACTTCTTCTAACGCCTCTCTTGAATAGCTAATGATGCTTGATTTTTTGATAAAGTCATCCACACTCAAGGCAGAGAAAAATTTAGCTGTACCATTGGTAGGTAAAACATGGTTCGGACCAGCAAAGTAATCTCCCAAAGGCTCACTACTGTATTCACCCAAGAAAATAGCTCCTGCATTCTTTACTCGTGTCATTGTATCAAAAGGATTCTTGGTAACAATCTCTAAATGTTCCGATGCAATTTCATTTACTGCATCAATAGCTGTATTCATATCCGGTGCTACCAGGATATATCCATAATTTTCCAATGATTTTTCAATGATAGCCTTGCGGGATAATTTTTCAACGAAATAGTCCACCTCAGACGAAACTTTCTTTGCAAGATTTGCATCTGTCGTAATCAAAATTGCCGATGCCATTTCATCGTGTTCCGCCTGTGACAAAAGATCTGCCGCCACATACTTTGGATTGGCTGTTTCATCAGCTAAAACTAAAATCTCACTAGGGCCAGCAATTGAATCAATACTAACATGACCAAAGACTGCTTTTTTCGCAAGAGCAACATAAATATTTCCCGGTCCTACAATCTTGTCTACCTTCGCAATAGACTCTGTACCAAAGGCTAGTGCTGCAATAGCTTGAGCACCGCCCACCTTATAGATAACATCCACGCCAGCTTCTTTTGCTGCTACAAGTGTAGAAGGGCAAATTTTTCCATCTGCTCCTGGAGGTGTTGTCATATAAATGTGAGGCACTCCAGCGACCTTTGCAGGAACTACATTCATAAGAACCGAAGAAGGATATACTGCCTTTCCTCCTGGCACATAGACACCTACTTTATCGAGCGGAGTCACCTTCTGTCCTAAGATAGAACCATTGTCTTTGCTGGTAAACCAGCTATTTTGTAACTGCTTGCTGTGGAAGGCACGAATATTTACCAAAGATTTGCGAATTACATCCAAAAGTTCCGGCGCTACAAGCTCATAAGCCTCTTTGATTTCTTCTTCTGTTACAAGTAAATTGTCTGCATTTATATCTGCACCATCAAATTTTTTCGTGTAGGAAAAAACGGCAGCATCCTTGTTTGCACGGACATCTTCGATAATTGCATTTACGCTCTGCTCATATTTTCCATAACTATTTGGGCTTCTTTTTAATAAAGATTCTAAAATATCCTTTGTCGTTTCCTGATTTAATTCTAAAATTCTCATTTTTACACCTATCCTTCTAATGCCAAGACATCTCTCAAATCATTGATCAACTTTGTGATTCGTTCATATTCCATTTTCATGCTCACCTGGTTGACAATCATTCTTGCCGAGAGAGGACAAACCTCTTCTAAAACTTCAAGACCATTTTCTCTAAGAGTAGATCCCGTTTCAACGATATCAACGATAACTTCCGACAAGCCAACAATCGGAGCCAACTCAATAGAGCCATTTAATTTTATAATTTCTACAGTCTGATGTTTTTCGTTATAAAAATAATTTTTTGCAATTTTCGGATACTTGGTAGCGACACGAATTAATTCCTGATGTTGCAGTAATTCTTTTGATTCTTTGGGGCCACATACACACATACGGCATTTGCCAAATCCCAAATCCAAAACCTCGTATATATTTCGACCTTCCTCTAAAATGGTATCTTCTCCTACGATTCCAATATCAGCCGCACCATATTCCACATATGTCGGAACATCTGGTCCCTTTGCAAGGAAAAACTTAAGTTTCAAATCCTCATTTACAAAGATAAGTTTTCTTGTATCCTTATCCTTCATCTCCTCGCAGGTGATTCCAATTTTTTCAAAAGTTTCCAAAGTCTTTTTCGCCAAACGTCCTTTTCCCAAGGCAAATGTCAGATATCTTTCCTCTTGCATCTATTCTTCCTCCAGTACAGTGATATTACCATCGCCATAAAGTTTTTTATAATCGTCTGTTGTCATATTTTTTGAATCCATAAGAATCATTTGGACTGATTTTTTTTCAGCCCTAAGACTTCTGGCTAATTCTATGGCTTCTTTTCTCTTTCCCTTACGATACAAAAGGATTTCTCTGGTTTTATCGATTGGAAGCTCGATTTTTTGACGATTTAGGGCTTGCAAAAGGCGATCTACCATAAGTGCAAATCCGATAGCCGGAGCATTTTTACCATAATAAGACAAAAGATTGTCATAGCGTCCACCTTTTACAATCGGCTCGCCACTGCCAAAGGTATAACCACTGAATAAAAGGCCTGTATAATACTGATATGAGCTTACAATTCCAAGTTCGAATGAAGTGTAATTCGTAACATTGTAAACAAGCAATATCT
>CAVIOJ010000066.1:0-2390 GCA_963644225.1 Lachnospiraceae bacterium
TTCATTCAATCTCAAATATATATGCCCTTAAAAATTCATTCCCTCTCAAAAATTTAAAAGCTGATAAAATACCTGACCAATTGAATCTTTGATAACCAGGCACTCATCCCCAAGTTTTACATTTAGCTCATCCCGATTGATGATGCAAAGATACTTGCCCTTGAAGTAACGTATAAAAGATGCAGCTGGATATACGCTAAGAGAAGTGCCACCAATGATCATCATATCAGCCGTGGAAATAGCTGATAGTGCTTTACTAACAGCATCCTCCGGCAGTCCTTCCTCATACAAGGTAATATCCGGTCTAACCACTCCCCCACAAGTACAATGAGGAATTGCTTCGTCACTGTCAAATATAAAATTTTTGTCATATTTTTTTCCACATGACATACAGTAATTGCGAAGTGCAGAACCGTGGATTTCATATACTTTTTTACTGCCAGCCGATTGATGTAATCCGTCAATATTTTGTGTAACGATACCTATGAGCTTTCCTTCATCTTCTAACTGGGCCAAATATTTATGAGCAAAATTGGGTGCGATATTTCTGGTATCCAGTTTTTGCCTGTGAAATTCAAAGTAGACTTTTGGCTCTCTCATCAGGCATGTATGACTCAGCAAATATTCCGGCTGATATTTTTCAAAAGCTACATCGTGTTGGTTGTATAAACCATCTTTACTGCGAAAATCTGGTATTCCACTCTCCGTAGATACCCCCGCTCCTCCCAAAAATACAATGCGCTCAGATTCATCAATCATTTCTTTTAATCGTTTGATTTTTTCCATAAAAAAGACCTCCCAATGGTGCCATACGATTGAGCCATGCCTGGGGAAGACCCATGGCAAGGATGATTCCTATAACGATTGCTCCTGCAGTCTCGACAGTCTCCGTTCCCTTAACCGAAAACATGTCCATATTTCCTCTTATAAGATAAAAGACTGTATAATAAATTCCGGCTCCCGGCACAAGTGGAAAGATTCCCGATAAGAGATAAACTGTAACCGGATGCTTGCGAAGTACGGCAAAAACGCGGGAAAACAAAGTCCGCGTCAATGTGGCCAAAATGGTTGCTAACATCAAGTGCCACCCCTTGTGTATGTAGAGACACTCGTAAACCAACCAGCCCACACCACCGGTCAAACCGCATAGACCCCATTCAGACTTAGGAGCTTGAAATAATACAGCAAATGCCAATGTCGCAATCATTGCCACTATAAAATGATAAAAAATTGTTCCTATCATGACATAATTCCTCCCAAGCTCTGAAAAATATAGATTGTCAGACCAACTCCAACTGATATGAACAGAGCCGTCAAAAGTGCATCCAAAAGATGGATGACACCTGATAAATAATCACCATTGTAAAAGTCGCGGATAGACGTCGTAAAAGCAATTCCAGGTACAAGTGGCATAATACAACCAATTACAATCTTATCCTGAGAGACCGGAATTCCCATACTCAAAGGAAGCAAGCTCAAGGCTGTCACGAACATACTACAGATTAACAAGTTAGCAAAACGACCAACATTATGTTTTTCAAACCATATGATAAGAAGCTGTAATAAAAGGCCAATTCCAAAGGCTATAATTCCATCCACTAAATTAGATCCAAACAAGATTGCAAAACCGCCTGATCCGATACCAGTAGATAATACTCGAATCCAAAGCGGATCCTTCTTGTGATTTACTATGGCATCCAAACGCTCCCTTGCCGCTGGTATCAAACATTTTTTAGCACAAATATCTCTGGCCAACTGATTTAGTTTTGAAATTTTAAGAAGATTCACGCTTCCTAGTGGCACGTGTCGAATCACGCTGCAGGCATCTTCCTTGCCCTCATTGGCACTGGCAAAAATACCATTAGAAAGAACATATACATCATAATCCTCTAATTCATATGCCTCCATGATCTTCATGACGGTATCTTCAACGCGATATATTTCACCACCATTTCGAAGCATGGCATCACCGATTTCTACTGCCAGCGTCAAGATATCTCTGGTCTCATTCATGCTACTGACTCCTCACTTAAAAAAGCAACTTAGTTTTCTCTAAGATGCTTCATACATTCCCTTGTTTAAAAAAGGCCAGGATATTTTATCCTGACCTCTTTTTTTAATTTGAAAATTTCTTATTTAGATTCTTTTTCTACTGCATCTTCTGGTTTTTCTACTGCAGCGATTGCAGCCTTCTGCATTGGAATACGGCAGTTTTTGTTGCTACCGAACTCGATGATAACAGTATCATCTGCGATATCGATGACAACACCATAGAAACCGCTGGTGGTAAGTACTGTATCACCTACAGCAAGAGAAGCCATCATAGCGTTCTTGGTCTTGGTTTCCTTCTGCTGTGGACGAATCATAAAGAAATACATAAATGCAAATAA
>CAVIOJ010000067.1:0-6371 GCA_963644225.1 Lachnospiraceae bacterium
CGGCAGATCCGTCCATGATCTATTTCAAGGGAAAATATTATATTTTCGCATCCATGACACTGGGTGTATGGGTGTCTGAGGATATGGCAAACTGGGAGGCAAAGCGCCTGCCGGACAATCTGCCATTTTATGACTATGCACCGGATGTACGTGTTCTGGGCGATTATGTGTATTTTTCCGCATCAAAAAGAGGCGAACCTTGTAACTTCTATCGCACCAAGAATATTGAGGAAGGACCTTATGAGGAGATCAAGGGAAGTTTTGATTTCTGGGATCCAAACCTTTTTGTAGATGATGACGGAAAAGTATATTTCTACTGGGGATGCGCCAATATGACACCAATCTGGGGCGTTGAGATGGATCCGGAGACCATGCAGCCAAAGACAGACCGCATTGAACTTGTGCATGGGAACTGGAATGAAAATGGATACGAAGTCTGTGGCGAGGATCACAGCGAGCCACCTCTGGAAGATGATGCTTTGGAAGAAAAGTACCGCGGATTTTTACAGATGCAAGGCATGGATCCGGACAATCTGCCACCGCAGATGCAGGGTATGGCAATTATGTTAAAGGGATATGTCAGCGGTCGCCCATATATCGAGGGTGCTTGGATGGATAAGCATGATGGTAAATACTATCTCCAGTATGCCTGCCCGGGCGCACAGTTTAATGTATATGCAGATGGTGTTTATGTGTCTGATTCTCCGCTTGGACCTTTTAAACTGGCACAGAACAATCCATATTCTTACAAGCCGGGCGGATTTATCCCGGGTGCCGGACATGGCTCTACCATGCGCGATCAGAAGGATAACCTTTGGCATACATCCACCATGCGTATTAGCATCAACCACAACTTTGAACGTCGTGTTGGTGTCTGGCCAGCTGGATTTGATGCAGATGGCGAACTCTTCTGTAACCAGAGATATGGTGACTGGCCGCTTGCGGTTACCGGCGAAAATCAGGATCCGTGGAAAGATCCGGAATGGATGCTTTCAATGAAAATGGCATCACGGAAGGTCAGGTTATTGCTTTAGCATAGTCTCAAAAAACCTTCTTTATAGAGAAACCCTCCCGGAAACCGTAAGGCTCGGGAGGGTTTTGTTTCTTAGATTATATATGTCTCCCCCATTAATTTATGAATAAATTTGGTGGTTACGATAAGAAAGCATCCAACAGTCCACCAGCATAAATGTAATAAAAAACCATCCATATATATATGATTGCCTCGCATACACTTTCAATTTGTAGAATCAAACGTTATGGTTCCATTATAATGAGCCAAATCGGATTTTTATTTGAATTTTCGAGTGTTTTCAAGGGAAAGAACGATAAAACAGTTGCCTTTTGGGGGCAACTGATATAAAACTATATTGGTGTTAAAACGAAATTAATTTCGTAGGAGGAGTTGAAAGTGAAAATTATCATTGCTGGTGCAGGAAAAGTCGGATGTATGCTGACGAAAAAACTGCTTGCAGAGGGTTATGAAATAACTCTGATTGATAACAATCAACAGGTGATGGAAGTGTGCACGGACCGTTATGATGTCTTAGGTGTGCAGGGAAACTGCGCGTCCATGGAACTCTTGGCCCAAGCAGATATAGAACATACAGATCTTTTGATTGCGGTGACAGGAAAAGATGAGTTTAATCTTTTATGTTGTATGACGGCACATGGGATGAATCCAGATATACATACCATTGCTCGTATTCGTAATCCGGAATATGGTGAACAAATTTATAAGATGCGTGATACCTTTGCTTTATCCATGACGGTAAATCCGGAACGACTTGCAGCGCTTGAAATTGATCGTTTATTGAAGTATCCGGGATTTTTGCGAAGAGATACATTTGCAAGGGGAAGAGCGGAGATTGTAGAACTAAAGGTAAAAGAGGATTCAAAGCTTCGTGATGTAGCATTAAAAGATCTAGATGGCGTTGTAAAGAGTAAAATTTTGGTATGCGGTGTTAGACGAAATGGTGTTGTCAGCGCTCCAGATGGAAATTTTGTCTTGAAAGCAGGCGATCGTATCTATGTTACAGCGGCGCCTAAGGAACTTACCAGTCTTTTGAAAAATCTGGGTATCATTACACATAAGGCAAAACGAGTGATTCTCTGTGGCGGTGGTAAGGTCAGCTTTTATCTGGCACAGATGTTGGCAAAAGCTGGCATAGATGTGCATATGATTGAAAAAGACAGAGATCGTTGTGTAGAATTGGCAAAACACTTACCTGAAGTTTCTGTTATCTGGGGAGATGCCAGTGACCAGGCCTTCTTGGAAAGCGAAGGTCTAGAGCGTTGCGATGCTTTGGTTACCATGACCAGCTATGATGAGATGAATATGATTATCTCTCTTTATGCGCAAAATTGTAATGTGGAACAGGTTGTCACCAAGGTGGATCATTCGGAAAATTCTACAATTCAGGATATTTTAAATATAGGAAGCGTGGTCTGTCCTAAGGAATTGTGCTGTAACCAGATTGTGCGTTATGTGCGTGCTATGGGCAATAAAACTGGTGCCGCCCTTGCGGTACATTCTTTTGCTGAAGGTCAGTTGGAGGCATTGGAATTTCGTGTGGATGAAAAGACCAAAAACTGCGGCAAACCATTAAAGGAATTGCAGCTTCGAAAAAATGTATTGATTGCATGTATTACCAGGGGAAAAGTTCCTATTATTCCGAATGGAGATACGAGCTTTGATATAGGTGATACTTTGGTTGTTGTGACCAACGGGGATGTGGTGCTTCATACCTTAAATGATATGTTTGCATAATATGATTTGAAGTAACGAGGTTAGTTATGAACTATAAAATGATTGGACGATTCATGTCCCTTATCGTCATTACAGAGGCTGTTTTTATGATCCCGGCTTGGGTTATCAGTATGATTCATCAGGAGGACGCTTCTGCCTTTGCATTTTTTGTGACCATCATAGGGTCGATTCTTGTAGGTCTGCTTATGTATGCTTTTTGTCGAAAAGCAGAGATGCGTTTTTATGCCAGAGAGGGACTGGTTAGCGCTGGTCTTGGTTGGGCGATCATGAGTCTGGTCGGCTGTATGCCGTTTTTTATTTCCGGTGAGATCCCGGCATTTGTTGATGCATATTTTGAGACGGTTTCCGGCTTTACCACAACGGGAGCATCCATTCTTACCAATGTGGAGGCAATGTCCTATGGCATGATCTACTGGCGTAGTTTCACCCATTGGCTGGGCGGTATGGGTGTTATGGTCTTTCTTCTGGCGGTTATTCCTGCCAGTGGCAAGGGCAACGGCTTTACCATGCATCTGCTCCGTGCAGAAAGCCCGGGACCAAATGTTGGAAAACTGGTGCCGCGTATGCGCCAGACAGCGACGATCTTATATACCCTGTATGTGGTATTGACGATCTTATGTTTTGTGTTTTTGCTTTTTGGCGGTATGTCACCCTTTGAGGCGATCTGTACGGCATACGGAACCGCCGGCACGGGTGGATTCGGTATAAAAAATGACAGTATGGCAAGTTACAGCGTCTACATCCAGAATGTCTGTACGGTATTTATGATCCTCTTTGGAGTAAATTTTACCTGTTACTATATGCTCCTTTTGGGCAAGGTAAAGGATGTCTTAAAGGACGAAGAACTGAAACTGTATCTGGGGCTTATTTTTGTCAGCGTGGTGCTGATCTCCATCAATACCAGATCTATGTTCCACAGTCTGGGAGAGACTGTCCAGCAGGTATTTTTCCAGGTGGCGACTATCATCACGACGACCGGTTTTGCTACCACAGACTTTGACCATTGGCCGACCTTTTCCAAGGCGATCTTGATCATCCTCATGTTCTGCGGAGCGAGCGCGGGCAGTACCGGCGGTGGCTTTAAGTGCGGTCGTATCCTGCTTTTGTTCAAGAACCTGCGCCGCAATCTGCAAAAGACTCTAAATCCGCAAAGGATCTTAGTTGTAAGAAATAACGGTCAGGTCGTCAGCGAAAAGGTGCTGGATAATCTGAACACTTACTTGATCGCCTATGTGATGATCACCATCGTCAGTTTCCTGTTGATCTGTCTGGACGGTAAGAGCCTGACAACGACCATGACATCGGTCATTGCCTGCTTTAATAACATCGGACCGGGCTTGGACGGTGTCGGACCGACTTGCAATTACCATGATTTCAGTATCCTGTCAAAGATCATCCTGATCTTTGATATGTTGGCGGGCAGATTGGAGATTTTCCCGATATTGATCTTGCTTTCGAGAACTACGTGGAAAAAGTTAGTGTAAAAAGGTGAAAATTATAACAAAGTTTACTCAGTCGGGGTTTTGGCTCCGGCTGAGACGTTTTTAGGAGAAAAAATATGGATGAGTTGATCGCTCACTATAATAAATTTAATGAAGACAAGCGCCTGCTGCGCAGACACGGCCAGGTGGAATATATCACAACCATGAAGTACATCCATAAGTATCTGGAGATTTTGCAAGAGGAAAAGTCTAAGGATATGGGGTCTGAAATCGATACAGAAACTCCGATAGATGGCAGAGAAGCGACATTACAGATTTTAGATATCGGTGCGGGAACCGGACGTTATGCTGTGGAACTTGCAAAAGAAGGGTATGACCTCACGGCAGTAGAATATGTCAAATACAATCTGGGACGTCTAAAGCAAAATGCGAATCAGGCAGAAGCGGAATGCCGGGAGGCGGGCAGGGGATTTACCCTCCAAGCCTATCAGGGGGATGCTAGAAAGTTAAAGCGTTTTGCGGATGACAGTTTTGACCTGACTCTTTTGTTTGGGCCTATGTATCATTTGTATTCCTTTGAGGATAAGTTACAGGCGCTTAACGAGGCAAAACGCCTGACGAGACCGGGTGGTTATATTTTAGTCGCATATCTGATGAACGAATATGGCGTGCTCACCTATGGCTTTAAAGAGGGTCATGCGCTCGAGTGTATGTCAGATGGGAGATTGGACGAGGAGTACCACTGTCATTCCAAGGAAGAAGATCTATACGATTATGTGCGTCTGGAAGATATTGAGGCATTGCGTCATGCAGCAGGACTTTCTCATGTGCAGACCATTTCAGCGGACGGACCGGCAGACTATATGCGGCGAGAGTTGCATGCCATGTCGGAGGAAATGTTTGAAAAATTCATAGAATATCATCTGTCGACCTGCGAACGCCCGGAATTGCTTGGTGCCGGGGCGCACACAGTGGATATTTTGAAAAATAAAGAGAGCCATCTGGGTTAAGACCAGATGGCTTTTTTGTTATCATGGAGAAGAATTTAATGGAAAAATGTTACAAATAGAGATGTAAATTAACGGAATAATGTTACGAATTTTGTTACAAACTTTATTTGTTGACCGTCACATTCATAACGACCGGATTGTGGTCAGAGTTTTTAAATCCCAAGTCTTGAGTTTCGACAGAATTGATGGTCAGATTGTCAGAAACGATAAAGCCATCGATCATGTAATACTGGAAACTCTCTGGATCACTGTCGTTGCCATCAAGCGATCTGTCCAAAGAACGGCAAGATGGTGTAGAGTTGTCTGTCACAAAAGTAAGTCCTTCTTCAAATTCACTCACATCGATTTCTCCAGGCATCCACATATCTTCGCTGACCTGTGGGTAAGCACTGTTGTCATAGTTGGAAAATGACTGGTTGAAGTCGCCACCGGCGATGACATAGTTGCCCTTGGCAGCTTCTGACTCGAGGAGTTCTTTTAACTGCTTGGTCTGGGCGATTTTTCCTTCACCATCGTCATAGGCTTCGAGATGTAGGTTTACAAGTACTAACTCCTTGTCACTGCCCTCGATGGCAACACGGTTTACCATAAGACAACGCTTGAGGTTACCAAGGCGAACCGGATATTTGAATGGACAAGGCAAAGAGATACGCTGTGAGTCGCTTACATCAAATGCTGATAATGTAGCAATACCGCAATCAACCTTACCGATGGTAGGCAGTGGATAAGGAACGTAGAGAACCTTGTAGTTGGTGGCAAAAGTAGAAGTGTAGCCATCTAAGCTGCTAGTGATACTTTCTAACTCGTTGATGCCATAGGAACGCTTTGAATCAAGGTCTACTTCCTGTAAAAATACAATGTCTGCACCAAGGGAATCGATTTCGCTTGCAACTGCTGATACATTTTCTTTTACCTGATTTTCGTCACAACTCATAACATGGCTTCCACCATCCATAAAGAAATCAGCATTGGAGCTAAGTCCGCCGTAGCCCATGTTCCAGGTCATGATGGTAAAATCATCCCCGGCAGAAAGTGTCTCGGATGCAGTTCCCTCAACGGTTAATTCCTCCGTGTCGGCTGGCTTGTACTCAGTGATAGTTAAAATACCGAATACAAGAACTACAGCAAGTAACAGGACTCCTAAGATAA
>CAVIOJ010000068.1:0-4028 GCA_963644225.1 Lachnospiraceae bacterium
GAAGCAGTTTTTAATCATATTATTTATAACCCTTTTGGGCGAGGTCTTAAAATATCTCCTTCCCCTTCCTATACCTGCCAGTATCTACGGCATGGTATTGCTCTTTTTGGGGCTTTTTACTGGCATCATCAAATTAGAACAGGTGAAGGATGCTGGTAAATTTTTGATCGAAATTATGCCGGTGATGTTTATTCCAGCCGGAGTAGAGCTCATGGTTTCCTGGGGAGTATTAAAACCCATCCTTTTTCCAGTCGCGTTGATTACCGTGGTAAGTTTGATTGCAGTAGCAGTAGTGACGGGACGAGTATCCCAGTTTTTTATCGAAAGGGATGTAAAAAAGGAGGAAACCAATGAATAGTTTTTTATCTGAATCCCTTTTCGCGGGAGTGACAATTAGTTTGCTTGCCTATGGCCTGGGCACTTTTCTCAAGAAAAAATTTAAGATAGGACTGTTTAATCCGCTGCTTTTGTCCATCATCATTACTATTGTGGTGCTCTTGGTGGCGGATGTGGATTATGATGTCTATAATGCGGGCGCAAAATATCTCAGCTGGTTTTTGACACCGGCTACCGTATGCCTTGCTATTCCTTTGTATGAGCAGCTTCATCTTTTGAAAAAATATTGGCGGGCGGTTCTTCTCGGCATTTTGGCAGGAGTATTTACCAGCATGGGGGTTGTGTTCGCACTTTCTTATCTGCTTCGTTTATCCCATGAGGAGTACGTTACTTTGCTTCCAAAGTCTATCACTACAGCCATCGGAATGGGCTTGTCTGAGGAGATGGGAGGTTATGTGACTATCACTGTTGCAGTTATTGTTGTGACGGGAGTGCTGGGCAATATCATGGGAGAGGCTATCTGCAAGATTTTTCGTATCACAGACCCGATTGCAAAAGGATTGGCTTTCGGTGCATCTTCCCACGCTATCGGCACGGCTAAGGCTATGGAAATTGGAGAGGTTGAGGGCGCTATGAGCAGTCTTGCCATCGCGGTGACAGGACTTCTAACTGTCGTTTTTTCATCTTTGTTTGTGGGATTGATATAGGTTTAATGTAAGGCATCTCGAAAGAGGTGCCTTGACAGGTTTAAGAGGGTTAGAGATGAATATTTTTGATGTGATTGGGCCAGTGATGGTAGGACCGTCGAGTTCTCACACCGCTGGTGCGGTAAAAATTGGATATACAGCAGGACGGCTTTTAGCGGAATCGATTCGAAAGGCGACTATACTTTTGTCGGGATCCTTTTTAGCTACGGGAGATGGGCACGGTACAAAAAAAGCTATCGTGGCGGGACTTCTTGGTATGCAGCCGGACGACAGCAGAATTCCAAGAGCAGATGAGATTGCCGAAAACCAGGGGATCATTCTTTCCTATGGACAGGCGGATCTAAAGGAAGCCCATCCAAATACAGCTCAGATTTTGCTGGAGGGGATTTCGGGACGAAAACTTGAAGTGGTAGGACAGTCTTTGGGTGGTGGCAGGATAAATATCGCTTCTATAGATGGCATTGACACCAATTTTTCCGGGGATTATCCGACACTTGTGATTCATAATCAGGATCAACCGGGGCATGTAGCGGAAGTGACTTCCCTACTGTCCAAGTATCAGGTTAACATTGCGCTTATGCAACTTTATCGTTCCAATCGAGGCGGCGAGGCAGTCATGGTAGTAGAATGCGACCAGGAAGTGCCAGAGGAAGTGGTCAATATTTTGCGAAAAAAAGAAGGCATCAACAAGGCGACTTATCTGGGGGTGTAGAGTAGACAGCGCAGTTTATCTGGATATAAATTGTAAATATCCTTGATAAGTAAGATTAGTTAGGTGAGAGGAAAAAATGTATCATACAGTAGCTGATATTATAGAACAGTGTGAAGAAGAAAATATGAGTTTTTATCAGGTGGTTCTTTTGGCTGATACAGATGAGAGACAGGTATCCTGCGAGGAATCGGTTTCTTTGATGAAAAAGATGTATCAGGCCATGAGAGAGGCGGATGAAAACTATGATCCGATGGTTCGTTCCCAGTCAAAGATGGCTGGCGGAGACGGACAGAAACTCCATGAATATAATGCCCGCGGGAAAAATATATGTGGAGATTTTATTGCATTGGTTATGGAAAAAGCCATAAAAATGGGTGAGTCGAATGCCTGCATGAAGAGGATAGTTGCGGCACCGACGGCTGGCTCATGTGGTGTGATTCCTGCAGTATTTTTGACGGCACAAGAAAAACTTGATCTGTCGGATGATGCAATGATAGAGGCCATGTATGTCGTTGCCGGCATCGGAGCGGTGATTGCTGAAAATGCATCTATAGCCGGAGCTTCGGGAGGCTGTCAGGCAGAGATAGGCTCGGCTTCTGCTATGGCGGCTGCGGGTCTGGCTTATCTGCAAGGCGGGGATGCAAATCAGATTGCTGATGCAGCAGCCTTGGCCCTTAAAAATATGCTTGGCTTGGCCTGCGATCCAGTAGGGGGTCTTGTGGAAGTGCCTTGCATAAAAAGAAATATAGCAGGGGCTGTCAATGCGGTGACTTCCGCCCAGCTTGCCATGGCGGGAATAAAAAGTGCCATTCCACTTGATCAGGTGATTGATACCATGCGACGAATTGGAAATGAGATGCCTTGTAATATAAAGGAGACAAGCCTCGGCGGACTGGCAACCACACCTGCAGCTTCAAAGTATGGCATGTAGATACTTGGAAAGCAGATACCTGGAAAGCAGATACCTGGAAAGCAGATACTTGCTAAGCAGATTCTTGTAAAAGCTGACTCGGATTCGATGCCCTGGACTTTAGAGGGCGTTTTGATAGAGAAAAAAGGAGAACTAAAATGAACGAAATTAAAGCAAATGGAAGTTATTATTTGGCAGATTCTGCCGTTGTCACG
This sequence comes from Lachnospiraceae bacterium, assembly GCA_963644225.1. Taxonomy (GTDB): domain Bacteria; phylum Bacillota; class Clostridia; order Lachnospirales; family Lachnospiraceae; genus Pararoseburia. The sequence continues at coordinate 2,881 of CAVIOJ010000068.1, forward strand.
GGAGATGTAACTTTTGCAGAAGGAGTCAATATCTGGCACAACGCTACTTTGCGTGCAGATACAGCGCCTATTGTGATTGGGAAAAATTCCAATGTACAGGACAATGTCTGTGTCCATGCAGGAGACGGATACTCTGTAGTTTTAGGAGAAAATGTGTCTATCGGACATGGCGCAATAATCCACGGTTGTACTATCGACGATTCTACTATTGTAGGTATGGGTGCTATCATTTTAAACGGAGCCCATATCGGCAAAAATTGTATGATCGGGGCCGGCGCATTGGTAACACAGGGAGTTGAAATCCCGGATGGCAGTATCGCTTTTGGCAATCCGGCCAAGGTAAAGCGCCCTATGACGGAAGAAGAAATCGCCCACAATGCTGACAACGCAGTGGAATATATCGAAGCTTCCCATGAGCAGTTGCCAAAAATTGAATCTTAAAAAGGAAGGCATAACAAGCAAAAGATATGCAAAAAAATATAATGAAAACAAATGCCAACTTAAAAGACGGCTACTTTCGTCTGGCAAAAAATATTGCGGACTTTATCTATGAGGAACAGGTGAAACTTGGCTATCGCAAAGAAGTGATTCGTCTATATTTTCCATTGGATTCCCTCTGCAATTTTTTCGGGGAGAAAATGAGCGAAGAAAAAATGCAGCAGGTGCTTTCAGCTATGCCGGAAGAAATCAAGGATACGCTAGGAGATATCAAGTCCAACAGCAGAAAGGGACGTTTTTGCATTGAAGTACCAGAAGACGGTGTAGCATATGTCCACGAACATATGCAAGACGATGGATTTTTAGAGGAATTGGTAGCGCTGGTTTCTTCCCACGATTGCAGCAAAGAAGCCATATGTGCCCTCTTTAAAAAATATAGTGAAAACTTCACACTGCAGGATATGACAGACGAGGACTTCGATTATTCCATCCATTTTGAAGACAGGGATTCGGACGACTACTACTATTGCTTCCATGAGGAAGGCTGTCACATCATCTACCACAGATTCACACCAGAAGACTACCTGGAATTACTTGATTGATTTACACAGGCAAACTTCCACAGGATAGAGCAAGACTCTGCCAGCCGAAGATGCAGGGCGTGGGGGCCAGGGGCAAACCCACCTCAAATGCTAATTTGGCTGTACAAG
>CAVIOJ010000069.1:0-2032 GCA_963644225.1 Lachnospiraceae bacterium
GGGATAACCTGCTAAAACCCCTGGATGCATTGGGAGATTTTGAAACCATGTTATCCCGCATGGGGGCAGTGCTAGGCGACGAGAGCATAGGATTTGAACCGGCAGTGCTTCTTGTCTATGCTGCTGACAATGGGATTATTGCCGAGGGAGTAGCCCAGTCTGACGAGTCGGTTACACTGGCTGTCCTTGGAGCAATGGGAAGAGATGAGTCTAGCGTCTGCCATATGAGCGAATCTGCCGAGGTGGATATGTTGGCGGTCAATATAGGAGCAAAACTTGCAAGGGAAGTAGATGGAGTGGACTCTGGTCATTATGTGGCGGCCGGCACCAAAAATTTTGCCCTGGAAGCAGCCATGACAGAGGATATGTATGAAAAGGCTTTTTCGGCTGGAAGATATTATGCCTCTTTGGCCCATGATAGAGGTTATAAGACCATAATTCTTGGAGAAATGGGTATAGGAAATACCACTACATCTACCGCGGTTATAGCATCCATATTAGGATGCCCTGTGGAGGATATATGCGGCAGGGGAGCTGGTCTTTCGGATGATGGCCTTTTGCATAAATGCCAGGTTATAAAGGACGCCATAAAAAAATATGATCTTTTGGAATCTGATATTAAAACCATACTTATGACGGTTGGGGGCCTTGATATAGTTGCGATGGTTGGAACTATTTTTGAGGCGGCATCTCTTGGTATGCCTGTTATTTTGGATGGCCTTATAACTGCTGCGGCCGCGTTGGCTGCAGTCAGACTTGATAAAAATACCCGTGATGTTATCTTCTTTTCCCACAAGGGACGAGAACGCGGAATTACCATGGTCGCTGAAGCTCTTGGCATGAAGCCTGTTATAGATGCCGACTTGGCTCTTGGTGAGGGCAGTGGTGGAATCATGCTTGTACCACTGCTTCGCACTGCCCTATCCATATATACCGCCGGCACGACATTTTCTGATGCGGGAATGCAGGCCTATGAGAGGCAGTCTTGAGTCTGATGCAACCAGCTTACTACAATAAGCAAGGAAAATGCCTGTAATTTTGCATATTGCAAGAATACACTTACATATCGCAGGAAGGACCTATTGATTTTTGAAATCATCCATGTTTAAAATATTTTTACAGAGTCGACGCTGTAAATTGAGGCAAAGGAGATAGCAAGATGCATATCGATGGATTAGATGAATTGGACAACAAGATTCTTGCGGTAATTGAAAAGAATGCCAGAATCAGTTATTCCGAAATCGGACAAGAGGTAGGATTGTCCAGAGTATCTGTAAAAAATCGCATGGATTTGATGGAAAAAAAGGGCATTATCGAGGGATATTTTACAAAGATTAATGCTACTAGTTTTGCAGAGGGTCGGAGATTTTTCCTTGATATAGTCACAGAGCCTGGTCAGTTCGCGGCGGTAGTAAATCGTATCGCAGAGTCTGATGTCATTAGAAAAGTATATGCGGTAACCGGCGAATGCAGGATTAAAGCGGAAGGATTTGCCTCTAGTAACACCAAGTATGAGACCTTTATGAAAAATCTGAAAAATAATCTTGAGGGCGTGAGAGGAATCACGATTCAGGATGTCCAGTTTGTCATAAAGGATGTAGATGGAGGCGTCGAATATGGAAAGGACATTAGCGGCAACTAAAGAATATGCTCGAATGGAGGAGATTTTTTCTCAAATAGATGGGATGGAACTAAGGAGTAGGCATGGCGGGAATTTTCATTTCCCTGTCTATATGACGGAGAAAATGGAGAACACGGATATAGATGCCCTGGAGCTTAGCGTCAGATCCTACAATTGCCTGAAACGAGCAGGGATTTTTACGATTGGGGATTTGTGCAGTAAGGTTCAGGGAAGTGCAGATTTAAGGAAAATTCGCAATTGTGGAGCAAAAAGCGTGGCGGAGATTATGGACCATCTTTTTTCCTATCAATACGGACTGATAAGGCCGGAGGAAAAGAATCGATATTTAAAGCACGTATGCGAGATGAATAAAAGATAATATTTTTTACAACCTGTCTCGAACCTTTAGAT
>CAVIOJ010000070.1:0-9591 GCA_963644225.1 Lachnospiraceae bacterium
AGCTCGTTCAAAGACTGAGCCGGTACAAAAGTACATCGGCAGTAGAATGAAGACCTATGACTGTATTTCCCATACACCGGATACGCCTTACTACACTATGATCGTGCGCGATGCGGATTCTTCTGTAGAGACCAAGATTTTGTTCGAGCCGGGAGAGGATATGTTGCAAGCCATGCACCGCGTGGCACCAGATCGAGTGTACATATAAAAATAAATATTTAGGATTTTTGAAAGGAGAGGAAAGCGATGGATGCAGCATCACTTAGAGCGAAATTTGAGGAAATATACGGAGATCAGGGGGATATTCGTGAATATTTTGCACCGGGACGTGTAAACCTGATCGGTGAGCACACCGACTACAATGGAGGACATGTATTCCCTTGTGCTCTTACTATTGGAACATACGGCGTAGCCAGAAAGCGCGACGATGACAAGATTCACTTTTATTCTGCCAATCTTGAAAGTGCAGATGTAGTGGAGGTGACTTTGGCAGACCTTAGCTATCAGAAAAAGTACAGCTGGGCCAACTATCCACTTGGTGTTGTCTGGGCTTTTGATGGCAGAGACATGAAGATTAGCCAGGGATTTGATATGGCAATCTGGGGCAATATTCCAAACGGATCTGGACTTTCTTCTTCCGCTTCACTTGAAGTTTTGACAGGAGTTATTCTTCGCGACCTATATGGATTTTCAGATTTGAACGCTACTGACTTGGCTTTGATTGGCCAGTACTCAGAGAACAATTTCAATGGATGCAATTGTGGAATTATGGATCAGTTCGCTGTTGCCAACGGTAAAAAGGACTGTGCTATCTTCCTTGATACCAGCGATTTGTCTTATGAATATGCCACTATCGCCCTTTCAGATGCCAAGATTGTCATCACCAACAGCAAGGTAAAACACAGCCTCGTAGATGGTCAGTACAACAAGCGCCGTGAGGAATGTGCAGAAGCTTTAGCTCAGCTTCAGACAGTTGTTGACATCAAGTCACTTGGTGAGCTCGACAATGCCGGTTTTGAAAAATATAAAGATGTCATTACCGATCCAGAGTGCCAGAAGCGTGCTCGTCATGCAGTGGCTGAGAACCAGCGTACCATCGAAGCGGTTGCTGCCTTAAAGAACAACGATGTAGTAAAATTTGGTCAGCTTATGAATGCTTCCCACGTATCTTTGCGTGATGACTACAAGGTTTCCTGCGAGGAAGTTGACGTGCTTGTAGACCTGGCTTGGTCTGTTGATGGAGTGATCGGTTCCCGTATCACTGGAGGCGGATTTGGCGGTTGTACTGTCAGCATTGTAAAAAATGATGCAGTCGATGCTTTCATGGAAAAAGTTGGAAAAGGATACAAAGAAAAATGCGGTATTGATGCTGAGTTCTATGTAGTAGACATAGGAGATGGAGCTAGAAGAACCGCTTAGTTATGAGAAAACCCACACCATTTTGGTGTGGGTTTTTTGCTTTTTGTTAGAGTTTTACTGGCAAACTAAAGCCTGTGCATCAGCGGGCTTTAGACTTGCGAGTGTCTCTATGATTTCTATCTCATCAGATAAGTAGAAATCAAAAGCGCTGTCTTACATACCATGGCATCATCGAATTTTCGAATGTCGAGGCCGGTAAGCTGTTCTATTTTATCGAGCCGGTAGATAAGTGTGTTGCGGTGCAGATACAGTGCTCTTGCGCATGCGGCGATACTAAGGCCACAATCCAAGAAGGTGTATATTGTATTTAGGGTCTCATCATCAATGTCAGAAATATGGAGTCCCTTAAAATGGTCCGATAGATATTCTTCACAGATTTCATCGGATAGCTGATAGATGAGTTTTCCCATGCCAAGGTTGTGGACCCAATGAATCTGGTTGGTATTTGAAAAAATGCTGCCCACTTCCATGGCGGTTAATATTTTTGAAAAGGCATCTGAAAGCTGATAAAGAGAAGTGACCGTGCCGTCGTATGCTACCTCGATACTGGTCATGGTTTCCGCTTCCAATACACCCTGAATTTCGTATACTAAATCTGTGATATCTTCGTCGGACATATCCGAAGAAAGCTGACGAATCAAGGCTAACTGGCATTCCTGAATCTGTAGAAGCGTATCGGCTCCGGAAGAGAAATATTGGTGAAAAATAGATAATTCCATGGCGGAAATTGGCTGCTTTACCTGTATGAGAAGAGGCAGGTAAAAGCCCTCACCCTGCAGATGAAATTTCTGTATTCCCTCGCTTATTTCTTCTTTTGAAAAATATCCAAATAAAAGGCCGCGTAAAAATCCTTCCTTTGAAGTGGAATTGCCGTTGGCGAGTAACATATTTTTTAAGGTGACAAGGACTTCCTCGTCGCTGATATCGCTATTTTCAATTTGAAAAGCAATCCCGGTCTGGGACTGCAATTGGTCTAGTAATTCTTCTATTTGTTCTTTTGTATTCATAGATATCCTTTTTTGTAAAAAAAACATATAACTTCTTCGCATAAGTATAACACTTTTAAATAGAGGTTAAAATGACTAACATCCACAGATTATTTTGGTTACTTTAACGATGACAGAAAAAGTCGGTTTTTTTATAATGAATCTATCATTTGACGAAAGTGCATAGAAAGGAGAATCTATATGACTTCAGTTACTGTTAATATTAATTCTATTGACAAGGTAAAACGCTTTGTTAATACGATTGCTACATTTGACAATGATTTCGATTTGATTTGTGATCGCTATGTTATCGATGCAAAATCAATCATGGGTATTTTCAGCCTGGATTTGTCAAAGAATTTGACACTCAATATTCAAAAAGATGACAACATGGATGCTGTTATGGCAGCTATCGACGAGTTCGTTGTTAAGTAAATTTATTTAAGGAGAGGTTTTTATCATGGCAAGTATTTCATTAAAGGATGTAAACAAGGTTTATCCAAACGGATTCCACGCAGTAAAGGATTTCAACCTTGACATCGATGACAAAGAATTCATCATTTTCGTAGGACCATCTGGATGTGGTAAGTCTACAACACTTCGTATGGTTGCTGGTCTTGAGGATATCTCAAGCGGAGATCTTTTGATTGACGGCAAGCGTATGAACGATGTAGAGCCAAAGGACCGCGACATCGCAATGGTATTCCAGAACTACGCATTGTATCCACATATGACAGTTTACGATAACATGGCATTCGGCTTGAAACTTCGTAAGCTTCCAAAGGAAGAAATCGACAAAAAGGTACGTGAGGCAGCTAGAATCCTTGACTTGGAAGGACTTCTTGATCGTAAGCCAAAGGCTCTTTCAGGTGGACAGAGACAGCGTGTTGCTATGGGACGTGCTATCGTTCGTAATCCAAAGGTATTCCTTATGGATGAGCCACTTTCTAACTTGGATGCAAAACTTCGTGTACAGATGAGAATCGAGATTTCAAAACTTCATGAAACCTTGGGAGCAACTATCATCTACGTTACACATGATCAGACCGAGGCTATGACACTTGGTACTAGAATCGTTGTTATGAAAGATGGTGTCGTTCAGCAGATCGATACACCACACAACTTGTACAACAAGCCACAGAACTTATTCGTAGCTGGATTCATCGGTTCACCACAGATGAACTTTATGGACGCTGAGATTTCTGTAGTTGGCGAAGAAGTTACTGCAAAGGTAGGAGATGCTGTAATTACTGTTCCTCCTACAAAAGCAAAGGCTTTGATTGACGGCGGATACAATGGCAAGACAGTTGTTCTTGGTATTCGTCCAGAAGATATTCATGATTCACAGATGTTTATCGAAGCATCTCCAAATAGCGTAATCGATGCCAAGATTCGTGTATACGAGTTGCTTGGTGCAGAAGTATTCTTATACTTCGATTATGCTGGAGCACAGGTTACAGCTCGTGTTGATCCTAGAACTACAGCAAAACAGGGCGACACTATCAAGGTAGCACTTGATATGGAGCATGTACATTTCTTTGATAAGGAAACAGAATTAGTAATCACGAACTAATATCTTTTTCTTATATATCTTCCTATCTTATATGGTGATACCCTCGGTTTATTCCGGGGGTATTATTATTTGTGGGACTGCATGCAAATTTGAGAAATTCACAAAGCGTCTTTACATTGTTTTGAGATTTTTAGCGGACAAACCAAAAAGTATGTTATACTAACTAGCAAAGCATTTATTGATACTTTTTTTAAGTGGGAGAATTTATGGAGACAATTAAATATACAGGAAAACTGCGTCGGTACTTCCGAGCTCCAATGTATATGATCTTATTTTTTATCGTTGGTGATGTTTTTGTATTTTTTCAAAGTAAAAAAGCGAGTGTAATCATCGCCATTGGTATAGTGATTTATGCTCTTTTGATTCATTGGTTTTATCGGGTATGCGAAGTGCGTCTTAGCGAGGAGATTATCAATTTTGCCACCCATTATGGTACGGTACAAAAGGAACTTCTCGACAAGTTTCAGCTTCCTTACGCTCTGCTTGATTGTTCCGGCAAGGTTCTTTGGTTAAATGAAGAGTTTGCTAGCATTTCCGGCTGTGAAAAGCATTACAATCGATCGATTACGGCGATTTTTTCACAGATTACCCAGGGAAAAATAGAAGAAGCCATAGATGGCAACTTGGATATCACCTTTGATTTCGGAGAGCGTACTTATCTGGCCAGTCTGCAAAAACTTAGCTTTGATATGCAAGATGATCTGGACTCCGAGATTACTCTGGAAGTGGATAAAAAAAATTCCATGCTGGCTCTTCTTTTGTATGACCAGACGGAACTGCAGCATTACAAAAAGGAAAACTCGGATCAAAAACAGGTTGTTGCCATGGTTCATATTGACAACTACGAAGAGGTATTTGATTCCATCGATGAGGTGAAAAAATCTCTGCTTACTGCAGTTGTAGACCGCAAGGTTAACCGTTACTTCCAGGATGCCAATGCCATCGTTCGCAAGATGTATCGTGATAAATATCTGGTACTTTTTGAACATCGCTATCTTGAAAAGTATGAAAAGGATCGCTTTTCTCTGCTCGAGGATATCAAGTCCACCAGGGCAGGAAATGAGCTCGAGATGACGCTTAGCATCGGAATCGGATATGGTGGCGAGAATTATCGTACCAATGCAGACTATGCCAGAGCAGCCATTGATTTGGCTTTGGGTCGAGGTGGTTCTCAGGCTGTCATCAAAAATAAAGAGGATGTATCTTACTACGGTGTCAAGGGCAAGGAAATCGAGAAAAATACCCGTGTAAAGGCCAGAGTAAAGGCTCAGGCCTTGCGTGAGATTATGGAGACTCGCGACAACATCATGATTATGGGACACCCTATTGCAGATGTTGATTCATTTGGCGCGGCTATCGGTGTTTTTTGCGCAGCCCGAGAGATTCAAAAAAATGCCAAGATTGTTCTCAATACGGTAACCAGTTCTTTAAGACCTTTAGTAGAGTATTTTACCGTGGAAAATGGCTATCCGGAAGGGATGTTTATTACCTCCGAGGAAGCCATCAAGTTGGCGGATTCCAATACCTTGGTGATTGTGGTGGACACTAACCGCCCTAGCTACACAGATTGTCCACAGCTCCTCGAGATCAGTAACTCCGTAGTGGTATTTGATCACCACAGACAGGGAAGCGAGCAGGTTTTAAATCCTATGCTTTCTTACATCGAGCCTTATGCTTCGAGTGCCTGTGAGATGATTGCCGAGGTTTTGCAATATTTTACAGAAAAGGTAAATTTAAAGGCCAACGAGGCAGATTGTATTTATGCCGGTATTTTGATCGATACCAACAACTATATGACAAAGACGGGTGTGCGTACTTTTGAAGCGGCAGCTTATCTTCGCAGATGTGGAGCGGAAGTTACCCGTGTGCGTAAGCTTTTGCGAGAAGATATGTCGGCTTACAAGGCCCGTGCGGAGATTATTCGTCACGCGCAGGTTTACAGGGATTGGTTCGCCATCTCTATATGCGAAGCAGGCAAGCTTGAGAGCCCTACAGTAGTTGGAGCCAAGGCTTCCAACGAGCTTCTCAATATCGTAGGCATCAAGGCGTCTTTTGTCTTGACGGAATACCAAAACAAGATTTATGTCAGTTCCCGTTCTATCGATGAGATCGATGTGCAACTTATCATGGAGCGCCTTGGCGGCGGTGGTCATACCAATGTGGCTGGTGCCCAAATCGAAGGCGAGTCCGTAGAGATGGTAAAGGCCAGAATTCAAAATATTATAGACGAGATGATAGAGGAAGGAGAGATACAACTATGAAAGTGATTTTATTACAGGATGTGAAGTCTCTTGGAAAAAAAGGAGATGTGTGCGAGGTTAGCGAAGGCTATGCCCGCAATATGATTTTGCCTAAAAAATTGGGCGTTGAGGCCAATGCAAAAAACCTCAATGACTTAAAATTACAGCACAAACACGCTGATAAGGTGGCTCAGGAGAATTTGGAAGCTGCCCAGGCCATGGCTAAAAAGATTGAAGAGTGGTTGGTAGAAACCAAGATAAAAACTGGAGAGGGCGGTAAGACCTTCGGTTCCGTTTCCTCAAAGGAAATCTGTGCAGCAGTCAAGGAACAGTATGGTGAGACCATCGACAAAAAGAAGGTACATTTGGATGAGGCGATTCGTTCCCTTGGTACCTATGAGGTAAAAGTAAAATTGCATCCACAGGTAACAGCTGTGATGCGTGTACATGTAGCAGGAGAATAAGATGGAAGAGGCACTGATAAAGCGAACAATGCCAAGCAGCATAGAGTCAGAACAATCGGTAATCGGTTCCATGATTATGGATAGAGATGCCATTGTCGCAGTCTCTGAGATTTTGATAAAAGAAGATTTTTACCATCAGCAGTATGGCACATATTTTGAGGCTATCGTGGAACTTTACAATGCAGGACAGCCTGTTGATATCGTGACTTTGCAGAACAAGCTTCGCGAGAAAAATGTTCCTCCTGAAGTCTGCAGTGTGGAATATATCAATGCCCTGGTTGATCTGGTGCCTACCACTGTCAATGTGGCTTCCTATGCCCAGATTATCAAGGACAAGGCCCTGCTTCGTAAAATCATCAAAGTTACCCAGGAAATCGAAAATGATTGTTATCTGGGCAATGAATCGGTTACGGATATCCTGGAAAAAACAGAGCATGACGTGTATGAGTTGGTTCAAAACCGTGGCTCTTCTGATTATGTTCCAATCAGACAGGTTGTTATGAATGCCATCCACAAGATTGAAGCGGCTTCAAAGCAAAAGGGAAGTGTTACTGGAATTCCTACAGGATTTACCCAGCTAGATTATCAGACGGCCGGCTTGCAGCCATCTGATTTGATTTTGATCGCAGCCAGACCTTCTATGGGTAAGACGGCGTTTGTCCTCAATGTAGCTGAACACGTTGCCTTTCGTGAGGACTTCTGTACTGCTATTTTCTCTTTGGAAATGTCAAAGGAGCAGCTGGTCAATCGTATGTTTTCTCTTGAATCCAACGTAGATGCCCAGAAGCTTCGTACTGGTAATCTGAGTGAAAGTGAGTGGGAGCGTTTGATTGATGGCGCAGGCGTGATTGGCGGATCAAAGTTGATCATCGATGATACGCCGGGTATCAGTATTTCCGAGCTTCGCAGCAAGTGTCGTAAATACAAGATGGATATGGATCTCAAGCTTATCATCATCGACTACTTGCAGTTGATGAGTGGATCGGGTTCAAAATCCGAATCCAGACAGCAGGAGATTTCAGAGATTTCAAGATCACTAAAAGCCATCGCGAGAGAGCTGAGTGTACCGGTAATCGCTCTGTCACAGCTGTCCCGTGCGGTAGAACAGAGACCGGACCACAGACCTATGCTTTCGGATTTGCGTGAATCCGGAGCTATCGAGCAGGATGCCGATGTGGTTATGTTTATCTATCGTGATGACTACTACAACAAGGATACCGAGTTGAAAAACATATCTGAGATTATCGTGGCAAAACAAAGAAACGGCCCGATTGGAACTATCCAGCTGGCTTGGCTGCCTGAATATACCAAGTTTGGCAATCTGGATTATTCGCAGAAGTCATAGGAGAACAAAGAGTTGCTTGCGACTCATTTGAACTAAAAAAAGGGAATCGCTTGAAGCGGTTCCCTTTCATACGTTTTGTAAATATATATCCCAAAAAGAAAATATCCTGTCGGGATGCTATTACAATGATTAGCCCTGTGCCTGTAAGAAGTTGTTGATTTCTTCTACGAGCATATCTGGGTCAATACCGTGTACCATAGCAGCCTGCTCGATGGTCTCCATCTGTGATGATGGGCATCCAAGACAATGCATGCCGATATTTAATAAAATTGGTGCAACATTCTCATCAATCTGAAGTAATTCACCAATCATGGTATCTTTATTTACCTGTGCCATAATATGATCCTCCTTGTCTTTTCAATGGCATCATTATAAAGCCTTTTTCACCCTTTTTCAATTGCAATTTTGTTTTTAAATAAAAACTTGTAAAGGGATTTTTTTTGATATATTATGTGAATACAGCAATAGGGCTGAAATTTTAAAGAGTGATTGGAGGAATTTGTAATGGCATACGTAATTTCTGATTCATGTGTAAGCTGTGGAACATGCGAACCTGAATGTCCAGTAGGAGCTATCTCTCAGGGAGACAGCCAGTACGAAATCGACGGATCTGCTTGTGTTGATTGTGGCACATGTGCAGGTGTTTGTCCTACAGGCGCTATTTCTCAGTAGTTTACGAGAATTACACAAAAATGAAAGACACTCGCAATTGCGGGTGTCTTTTTTTTACATGTTTAAATTTTAATCATATTATAGCTGAGCCAAAGTCGCGAGTGCCTTTGCCGGAAGAATAACCTTGTAGTGCTCCTTGAAGTAGGACTCCTGTCCAGCGGAGAAGTTGGCTTGCATACCGTATTCCGTCAAAATATTGCAGACTTTGTTGAACTCCTCAGGGGAGTGATTGCTTTTGCTGACAACCAGATAGTACCAGTCGTCCTGTGGATTTTTGTAGAGAGCATTTTTGCCCTGGTAAAAATCTCCAAGTACATGGGCAAGACGAATCAGAGTCTCCAAGCTATGGAAACAAAAGAGCTTGGTGATGTCTACTGGAACAGAAGATGTCTCGTCTCCATCTGGAAGTCCTGCTTCTGCGGATTTTGCATATTTTGCTGCGGCTTCTTTTGCTTTTGCAAAAAGGGAAATGATGTCGTCGGCAGCTGCTGCCTGTGGAATCGCATCACTCATATCAGAATCAGTCGCTCCATCTACGTCCGGAGTAAAGCGAGAGAATCTGGTGTCTAATTCTTCTGGGTATTCTACCTTGGTCACGATAAGCAAAATCGATTCCTTGCCAAGAGGAACGGCCTCTACCATAAGAGGAATGTCCTCAGCATCGAACCCAAACTCATAGGAAGCCTTCTCTATCATCTCTTGAAAAAGATGTCTGGCCTTGTCTGTGCCATAGGCCAACTCACTGAGCTTTAGCTGACGGCTTTCAAGGTCTTCTTTGGTAAGTGTGCAGCGAATCTGGTTATCACTTACTTTTTCTATCTTCATGAAATCACATCCTTTGAATAAATAGTATTATTCAACATTATAGACAATGGAATTTTGAATGTAAAGG
>CAVIOJ010000071.1:0-5217 GCA_963644225.1 Lachnospiraceae bacterium
CAACTCTTACCTGTACCAATGTAGTTGCCATATCAAGCACCTCCTTCTTTTTGTAATTCAATTATAGTACATTGTACGTCAAATTCAAGTTTTTATCAAGTCGCTTACCGAGAAGCTTCTCAACCATGTCTGTAAAACCGTCACCAATTTGATTAAGCAAATCCATATTCTGACATACTGTAATATGCACTGAATCATAGGCACCTAAGCCAACCCCTGTGTGGCAGGATAGTTGTCAGTGAATATAATATAGACCTACTAAATTTCCCTTAAAATTCGAACGCCCCAATCCTTCATAGGAATCTCTTGTCCCAATGTAAAGACCTCTTTTGTCAAAAGATCCTCCACCTTTGAAAATGGGCAAGATACAAGCGCATCCTCCTGGCTGTAATGCAAAAGATAATGTATTTTTTCATTCTTTGCATTGAAGCCGCTTCGAATAATCATCGGCCAAGCAATATTTTCTGAAAAATAATTTTCTATGCCTGCTGCCAAAACGGCATCCTTCAAAACTTTTTTCAAAAGTTCTTTTGTCACAAAACATCCGATATAGAACGCCTGACCATTACCATATGTATTCTTTGTAATGGCAGCATATTTGCCCCAATATTTGTGTTCGTAAGAAGCAAGTTCTGTCGCATGATCTAAATATAAAAGTTCCGCTATGTATTTTACTTCCTGCGCCTCTACTGTAGTTTTTCCCGGCTCGGTATACTGGTTGTAATGGATTCCAAAGCAATCCGTCATACCATGAGGCTGCACATCAGAATAAACACTAAGGAATCTATCTGCATAAAAAGACTTGAAAGTACTAACTAAGACTCCACCAGCCTTGACGAAGGCATTCATCTTTTTTACAAAGGAATCAGATACACTATAGAGTGCCGGCGTCACAAGCATGGAATAAGGCATCTCGTCCTTTTCAAATTCTTCCTCCAATTGATTTATGTCGATCACATCGCAGGAAATATTCATCTCATACAAGGAGTCATACATCCAGCGGACCACATCGTTATAAGATAAATCCCGGTCAATCGGAAACCACTTGAAGGCATTGAGGGCATGATTGTCTACTACTAATGCAAGCTGATTTTTCTTTTGGATGCAAAGGCTGTCCATGCCAAGTTTTCCTATCTCATTGCCAAATACTCCCGCCTCATCGTAGGTAGGATTTTCAGCCAAATCATGGCTCAGCAGGCCCTTCCAATAGGTCTCATAGCCATTGTGAATCGAATGCCAATTCCAGTAGGAAATCCCCATGGCTCCGCTGGCCAAATGACTATATCCATGCAGGCGAAGCTGTCCTGGATAAGGCGTCCAGTATTTGAAAGCCTGGGCCTGAGTCTCCAAGACAAAATAAGGAGCATCCTTTAAGGTGCGGATAGAATCGCCACCGAAGGCAATCTCTGCCCCGGTCAAATCATCCTGAGTCGGATGATAGATATCCGTCCCTGCGATTGTAACCGCAGCTGAGGCCTCATAATGATTGATATCCGGCTGAACTCCATAAGAATATCCATCCTGCGCAATGTCTGCGCCAAATTTTTTCCACTCAAAATCAAAGTTGTGAGTAATGAACTGGTCTTCTCTTTTATACTGGCTCACAATCTTCGACTGCCACATAAGATACTGGGCAGCCAAGCTTCTTTGAAATTTTGCAAACTCACTGGCTAATCCTCCATTGATGCAGCCTGCCATATCCGGGAAGTCTTCCCAGCGCTCAATGGAATTACTCCAGTAACGCAGATAAAAGGCATTATTCAAATTCTCTGTTGTCTTAAACTTTTCTTTTAAATAGTCCACAAAAGCATCCTGCACAAAAGAGGATGCCGTACCGTAATGCTTTGTCTCATTATCAATCTGAAAACCTATGACACAAGGATGATTTGCCGTATGCTCCATAAGTTTTCTTATCACTCTTTCTGCACATCTGCGAAAATCTGGATGCATAATATCCATATTCTGACGTCTGCCATATTTGTCACGAGAAAAGCCATTGTAAACCATAACCTCTGGATACTTCTTTTCCATCCAGGAAGGAATGGCATACGTCGGAGTGCCTATAATCACATAGATATCCTCTTTCTTTGCTATATCCAAGACCCTGTCGATATAGGAAAAATCAAAACTTCCCTCCACTGGCTCTAGCGTACTCCAGGTAGACTCCGCGATGCGGATGGTATTCATGCCCGCCTTTTTTATCATACGGATATCTTCTTCAAGTCGATCATAAGGCATATATTCCAGATAATATGCTGCCCCGTATAATATTTTATCTTGCTTCCACTCTGCCATTTTTAGCTCCTTATAAGTGACTATCTTAAGTTCCTGACACCGGACTCTAACCTGCCTTAGCTGGCATCTATCTCTTCGAATCCGTGCACATTTTCTCTAGTTAAAAAAACTCCCCCTGCCTAAAATACAAGCAGGAGGAGATGCTAATTACTGATTCAGACGATTTTTTCCTTCTTCCAAATCTGCTACAACCTGATCGTAATGCTTGTCCAGATCAAAGAAGAACATGCAAATGACTGCGATGACTACCATGATAAATGGAACCCATGCAAATGACCAGTTGATTGCTGAGATTGCACTGTCTGGCTGAACGGCCAACTTGGCATCAAAATGTCCTGCTGACAAAATCCAACCGAGGGCTGCAGTTCCGATACCAGATCCCACCTTCATACAGAATGATGATGCAGCATTTCCCATGCCGGCTGTACCGTAACCATTATACCACTCTCCATAAGTGATGGCATCCTGCAAAAGTCCATACATAGAAGCTCCGCCGCAGGCAAATCCCATTCCTTTTACTGCAGACAATACGCAGATTGCAGTTACATCGGTAGTAAGACCTGAAAGTAAAAATCCTACAGCTGCAATGGCCATTCCGCCCATAAATACATTCTTCTTTGAGAATTTTTTCATGAGAAATGGTGTTACAAAAAGGAATACAATCTGGGCAATGGAAAGGGTATTAGATACCAGCGCATATTTTCCTTCGTCACCTATGTTGTACTGTGCAAAGTAAACTGCTGAGCCAAAGAATGTTGACATCATAAAGTACATAACAAAGATAGCTACAACAATTAAAACCCAGTATTTGTTGTTCAAAAGACCCTTAACGCCTTTTACAAAAGATACCTGCTCCTGCTTTGGCTTGCTTTCATCCAAAGAAGCCTCTCCCACACGTTCCTTACAACAAGCGAATGTAAACATATTTAAAACAACAAATACAATCATAAGAATGATAAAAGTAGAAGTCCAACCTTTTTGCGAATACTGATCTCCGCCGCCAAAAGCAGCTGTCATTTTAAGGACAACAGTATTGATGGTCATGGTACCAGCAGTTGCCAAAAGGTTACGGAAGTTACCAAGTAAACCTCTCTCGTACTGGTTGGTAGTCATCAGACCATTCATTGTGGCATATGGCACATTGATTCCTGTGTAAAAAATAGTAGAAACCAAATTGTATGTCAGGAAGATGTAAGCAAGCTGAACCTTACCAATCAAAGACGATGGAACTGAAAACATCAAAACTGTACAGATAGCAAGCGGAACACAAAGTCTTGCAAGCCAAGGACGGGCCTTTCCCCATTTGCTATGAGTATGATCGATGATGTAACCCATAACCAAATCTGATATTCCATCAAAGATCTTGGAAATAGCGATGATGGATGCTGCTGCCGCCGCAGAAACACCAACTACATTTGTATAATAAACAAGCAAAAATGCACTGATTGCAGAGTAAACCAAGTTTCCTGCATAATCCCCCATACCATAAGCAAAACGCTCTACAAAGCTAAGTTTTGCATTTGGATTCATATTATTTTCTTTCATGAGTAAACCCTCCATTTTTATTTATCAAGTGGAAACCAACCGAAATCAACACAACGTCCCAAATCCCAGCTGTCCCAGCCAATCCAGCCTTGTGTATTCACGGTATCTGTCAACAATTTGTAGCTCCAATAAAAATATCCCGAACCTTCTTCCCAGGCTTCCTTTTGCATCTTGGCAACAGCCTGGTAGATTTCCTTCTTTTTCTCTGGATTAAATGCTTCCTCCGAACTACCTTCAACACCGTTTAAGACGGACTGACCGCCCTTGGTATCATGTCCGCAGGCCAGAGAATTAAAGAGGCACCACTCGCCACAGATTACTGGAAAATACTGCTGCATTTCTTTGATTTCTTTTGCAAAATTTTCCTTTACGAACTCAGCGTAGCCCTCTATAGTCTGCTGACATCCCTTCATCTCAGCAAGCATGAGATATTGATGGGTGTCTAAAACCACATTTTTGTACTTTTCTTCCTGCATAAAGTCCTTCCAGATGGTAAGTTCGAAACCATCGTGAATTACTATGTACTTATCATCCCTCAGATATTTTTCTATGCGATCATAAGCCTCCAGGTAAAACTTGCGGATAAATTCATAGGAGATTGGAGCACTTCCTTTTGCCATCTCCTCATCTACTGGCGGATATCTTTTTTGCATATCCATAAGATCCCAGGCTTTCTGTAGAACTGGCTCATTTAATATCTCAATTCCCCAGAGCCCATCTCTTTTACCATATCTTTCTGCAAGTCTTTCCAAAACACTGTAGACAAATTCCACTTCCTTTGGATTTTGTGCCCATTTACAGACACCGCAGATACCACCATTATCGGAACCATTCTGTCCCTCCGGTGCGGTATGCAAATCAATAAGAATTTGCAGTCCGTATTTTTCAGCCCAGTTGAAAGCCTTGTCCAATTCCTCGATACAACCGATAAATGGCTCTCTGTCTCCAAAAATAAAGTATGGCACAGGGATACGTACCGCATCGAGTCCCCAGGATTTAATGGTTACAAAATCTCGCTCTGTAATGTACTCACTACGATGGATTTTAATCCTGGCTTCATACACCTCCTTGGGCAGCTGTCTCGGAAGCCAATACTCATCTTCCGCTGTTGTCCCTTCAAACAAAGCGGGATTCATCCATTTTTCCAAGACCAGCCAATTTCCTAAATTGACACCCTTCACCTTCATCTTCTTGTTCCTTTCCCTTTTTCTAAAATACATTCGTAAGTGTCGAAAATCATTTGGCTCTTACAAAAATCTGTAAAGGTGCGTGCTGCAGATTACACCAAATTTCTATGAAGTGTCTTCATTTTATGTCGCAAAAGGTACTTTTTATATCACAATTATAAGACTTTTGATACAAATCTCAGATTATACT
>CAVIOJ010000071.1:5227-11768 GCA_963644225.1 Lachnospiraceae bacterium
GATTATATTTGTTATACTCTATTTAGTTTAAAATCGAGAATAGTATTTTTTAGTCTGGCGTTTCAAAGTACAAGGAAAAAAGGAGGTCAAAAATGCAAGATACCACCCTGCTTCACTATTTATCAAAAAAATTACATACTTACGTCTACAAGTATTCTCTCGAAGAAGAGTTGCTCTACTCCAACTGCGATGTGGTTTCTTTGCAGGATTCATATATGGAGGATGCAGGCTTTTTTTCTTTTTTGCTGAGCGAAAAAAATGCCCCGCTTCTTCATCTAAAATCACTCAAAAAGGAATTCATCTTTTGTCAGGTAGTTGGGCATGACGGCATCTATATCCTTGGGCCCGTTCGATTTCCATCCCAAGTCTTCCTTCAGAAGAACTACGATGAATTCAGTCCAGAAGAAGATTTTAAGACTATTGTTCCTTTAGCAGATATTGTGACCTACTGGGACGACATTGCCTTTTTATACGAGATGATTATTGGCGAAAAAATTATCATTTCAAAAATCCTGGCTGATAATTTTGTCAACGAAAGTGGTGACGAAAAAATCCAGGAGGAATATAACAACTTATTATTTGCTAATCAGGAAAATGAGATTCATCACAACCCTTACGATCAGGAGCTTCGTGAGTTTAATAGCATAGAAACTGGTGATTTGCAGAAGTTGAAAGCGAGCTGGCAGGAGGACTATGACGGAACTCTCGGCACATTGGCAAAAGAGCCCCTTCGAAACATGAAAAATCTCGTGATTGTAATTATTACCCTGGCCAGTCGAGCTGCCATCCGGGGCGGTCTGTCTGCCGAGTTATCTTTTTCCCTAAGTGACACCTACATACAGGAGATAGAAGCCTGCAACGACATAGCCCTTCTTCGCACCTTAGGCCACAATGCTGAGGAGCAATATACCAGGCTTGTTTATCAGGTGAAATCACAGCAAAAAGGAAGTGCCAAAAAAGAAAAAAATCCCCGCATCAACCGATGCAAGGATTATATTTTTTCTCATTTACACGACCGCATCACGGTAGAGGACTTAGCCAGGGAAGCAGATTGCAATCCCAACTACCTTTCTGGTCTTTTCAAAAAATGTGAAGGAGTCAGCATCTCTACCTTTATCCTGCAGGAAAAAATCAATCGCGCAAAAAATCTTTTGATTTACTCGGATTACTCCTTCATCGAAATAGCCTCATACCTTGGTTTTTCCTCCCAAAGTCATTTAGGAAAACAGTTCAAGCGATTTACTGGCTATACCCTGCGGCAGTACCGAGAGAATAATGGAAGATGGAACTAGCCCGTCCTATATTCCTAAATATTTTTCCCAATAAGAAAGAGTGGTAAAATCTTTTTTCGCCTCTGCCCATGATGTCATGGCGGCGTCATGATTTTTCCTGATTTTGCTTACCATTTTAAAGTAAGAAACTATATCCTTCCAGGCCCGGCCATAGTTCTTCTTTGCCATGTAGCCCTTAGCTTTTTCCTCGTCATAGTGGAAGACGCTTTTAGCACCAAAGGCGATTCCCGAATCCCTAAGTCCTGCCACTTTAAGAGGTCTAGTAGAAGGCAAGATCCAACGAATCATAGCCCAGAGACTCCAAGCAATATAGTGGCTGTGGAACCCCTTGCTTTCTACCATATCTTCCGTTAAATCATAGGTAGAAAGTTCCTCATACTTGTAATTGTATTTTGTGAGAGCAGCATGTTTTTCCAAAGGATCTAAAGTGGCAAAAAATTCAGGTCCCTTGTAAAAATCATCGATAGCCTCATAGATAATCTCAATATCTTCATAACGATAGCGGTTGAATGCACCAATAATGCGATTTGACAAGTGGTAAATGACTTCTCCGGCAGTAGCGCAGGTCGAACTTCCCGCCATGCCAATGAGACTGTTGCGGATATCATAATAGGTCATGCGGGTCGCGGCCTTGTTGATTCCCTGCGGATGCCATACACAAATACCGTTTAGAAGGATGGTTCCATTTTTTTCATTGCGCACACCATATTCCATATCATCATAATGGATAAAAAGCGGCAGAGGAAGGTTGTCCTCCTTGATAATGGAAACCGGAATCACGCTGTACCACCAACCACTGTAGTTGATAGGATTTTCATCCTCATTGCAGGCGACAGTATCCTGCCGTCTCATATCCCACATCTTGTTGTAAAAAGTCACCTGTGTGCCTCGCCATGTGGCACCTGCCTCAAACTGCTTGTAGCGGAGATTCAACATAAACATCTCGCCGCCCACCATCATATCCCGATGATCCTCATCGATAAACTGCAGGAAATGATAGGTTCGCTCTAACACATCGGTAGATAGGATAATATCATCATCCATGAGAATGATATGTGTAAATGGAGACTTTTCCCTTCTAAAGAGAGACTCGATCATGGTTCTGGTAAATCCACCTGCACCACCTGCATTTTTATTTGGGAAAAGATGAATCCTGTCACTAGCAAATGTGTCTGCAGACAAGGTCTGTCCGTTGTCAGAAATATAGACTTCCACATGATTAAAAAGTGGTGAATCACTATTTCCTATCACCTGGTTTAAAACAAGATTGACATTCTTTTTTAAGAATTCTTCCCTTTGGAAAGTACAGATACCAAGAACCAATTCCACAGGATTGATTTCTTCTTCCAAAGCATTCGTATGGTAAGCACCAGATAAAAGAAATACATCCTCTTCCTTTGCTGATAGAGTGACAAAATAGATGCCAGAATCGGCAAGCTTAGAAAAATGGACTACGGTTTTTTCCACCGTTTTTCCATCTTCTGTCGTCAGACTTTTAGCCTCAATTTTACACTCCACTTCCTGAGTACTGGTCTTTAAAAAACTATACCTGGTCTCATCAGATTCAAACTCCTGGTTCACCTGGTCCTTTTGAACCTGACCGATAGTCTGATATGCCTTGATTTCAACCGGTCCACTGGTCATAATTTCCAGCGACAGATTAGAAAGTCTCGTATATTTTTTCCATTTTCCAATAGAAAAAGAGTTAAAGTAGGTATCAAGGGACAAAGTCTCTCCTGCCTTGATTTCAAGTGGGAAGGTCTCTGCGGCTTGGTCTGATTCCGTGACGCCATGAATCATTTTTTCAAACATGACATCACCATCATCGTAAGGATAAGTCGTGATATCGCGCCCCTTTTTGTCTACCTTTCTAAAGTACATCCCCCACTCATTGCAAACGTCCTTGCTTGGTCCAATTAATTTTTGAATTACCATTTTTGCTCCTTAATTTTTACAATCTCCGGGGAAAAAGACATGCCTGCCCCCATTCCTTTTAGCATAATCTGCAGTCTCTTTTTCTTGGCATTCTTACTAAGAAAAATAACTCTGCACATATTTAATATAAATGCTGCAAAATAAATCACCAGGTCTTTCGCTCCCCTTCTTTTCGCGGTACAAAGGTCATTACGAAAAGCATAAAAATATCGAGGAATCCTGTCCTCCTCGTCGATGACGATATTGCTTCCTGCATTGTATTTCATCTTGTGACAAACCTTGCTGTCTAAGACATGATAGCAAGGAAATGCACTTGAAAGCCGAAGGGTGTATTCCTTGTCATCCCCCCATATGAAGTATTCCTTGATAGGAAGCCCAGCCGCTTCGATAGCCTCCCTCGGAAAAAGGAGGGATACAAAGGTGGCGCTTGATACCTGCTGGAGGGTGATCTCTTTTGGGGAAAGCTCTTCGGAATCTCCAAGAGATTCGCTTTCTGTGGATTCGGCATCACGAATGGCAGGGCAATCTCTTTCTGTAGAGTCTGTATCCTTCCAAGAAAATGCCTCTCCCACCGCCTGTTGTCTGTTCATGATGCAAGGACTGCCATCCGTCCATAATACGCTTGAGGAGAGAAAACCAATTTGATTTTTTTGGCATCTGACTCCATCTATAAGTTTGTCCAAAGCGTCTGCATCTGGAATGGTATCATCATCCATAATCCATATATAGTCTGCTTTATTTTCATAGGCCGCCTTCATACCTTCAAAAAAGCCACCGGCTCCGCCTATATTTTCAGGAAGATGCACGACCTCAATCTGGTGATTCGAATTGCCTGTCGCCAGGTCATCCATCGACGCTTTTACTCGGTCATCCATCGCTTCTTTCGCCTGGTCATCGGCCGATGCTTTTTTCAGGCCGTCTGTCCACTCTCTTGTGCCATCCGTACTGTTGTTATCCACAATCAAGAGGGAGAGTTCTACCGGATTGGTAAATTTTTGTCCCAAAAGAGCACCAACGCATTCTTTTAAGAGTTCTATTCTATTGTAGGTAACAACCACCGCGGTTACTTTTATCTTCACGTCTTTTCCTCTCGTAAGGTATGCCATACTATCTCCGTCAATGCTTTGTGGGATGTTCAATCATAAAATCAGCAAATCATCGGTCTAGTTATTTACTACACTAGTAATGATACTTCTCGTGCAATCCCAGTCTCTCCGCCTTGCAATCTCTTATGATATCGGTCAAAATCTGACATTTCTCCCGGCTCTTTTGTCGATTTTCTTTTTTGAGTCCCATAAGTGCACAAATCAACCAAAAGACGCGATATTGCCAGAGAATAACAAAGGCGCTGCCCTTTCCCACATGGGCTTTTGCAGTGTCATAGCGATTGCGATAGCCATAATACTGGCGCCAGCTGATACGCTCAAAAACACCTTTGGTTTCCATGCCTTCCTTGGAAAGAACTGTCTTGTGATGAAGGCTGGCTTTTGGCACCACCGCGATACCGCCATATTCTTGCAAACGCAGGCTGTACTCCGTGTCGTCATACCATAAAAAATATTCTCGCTTCGGAAGTCCAATGGATTCCATAACACTCCCGCGAATCAAAAAGCCACAAAAAGTCGCCTCATCGCAGATAAAATAGTCCTTCTCATACTCATCTCTTGATACATTGCTCTCCACAAACAATAACTTGTTGGTGATGCGTCTGCGATGGCTGATATCGATCTGCCCTTCGGTATGAACACTGCCCGCCAAGCCAGCGAAACTATCATGCTCCTTGGCAAAATCCAAAAGTTTTTCCATATAGTCTGATGAAATCATGGCATCATCATCGATGACCAAGACCCAATCATAAGAACCCATCGAGGCAATCTTTAGGCCATCATAAAAGCCTCCCGCTCCGCCTAGATTTTTTTCTTCTTCCAGAAGAAGAATCTTACCCTGATTGTCATCCGAGTCTCCATCATCCAGGAAAAGAATTCCGGCATTACCGTCATCCGAAACTGACACATCCTCTATTTTAATTTCCCTGACATCGTCTCTGGAAAGAAGATAATCTCTGGTTCCATCAGTGCTGTGATTGTCCACCACGATAACACGCGAAAAAGGAATGGTTTGCCCGCTTACGCAGGCAAGACATTCCTTTAATAAGTCAAGACGATTATAAGTTACAATAACAACTGCATTTTTCATCTTAAAAACCTCAGGTCCAGGGGTACTTTGGCAGGTAAAAATTACTCTGTCTTATTCTTGTACATATCCTGATAGTATTTCTGATAGTCACCAGAGGTTACATTTTCCATCCAATCCTCATGCTCAAAGAACCAGGCAATAGTCTTCTTGATACCTTCCTTGAACATGGTCTCTGGCTCCCAGCCAACCTCTTTTTTGATCTTGTCAGGAGCGATAGCATAACGACGATCGTGTCCCTTTCTGTCTTCCACATAAGTAATCAAATCTGTGGTGACATTGGCACGTCTAGGGTCATCTGCTGGAAGCATCTCCTGCAAGGTCTCGATGATGATATTGATAATTTCGATGTTCTGTTTTTCATTGTGGCCACCGATGTTGTAGGTCTCGAAAAGCTTGCCTTTTTCCTGAACCATATCGATTCCCTTGGCATGATCATCTACATATAACCAGTCACGCACATTTTTACCATCGCCATATACTGGCAACTTTTTACCAGAAAGAGCATTGTTGATAATAAGTGGAATCAACTTCTCTGGGAACTGGTAAGGGCCGTAGTTGTTTGAGCAGTTGGTGATATTTGCAGGGAATTTATAAGTATCCATATAAGCCTTTACAAGCATATCTGAAGATGCCTTACTTGCAGAATATGGGCTATGTGGATCGTATGGTGTTGTCTCATAGAAGTAAGCATTTGGATCATCATCCAATGTTCCGTATACTTCATCAGTAGAAACGTGAAGGAACTTTTTGCCCTCCTTGAAGCTACCATCTGGCAACTCCCATGCTGCCTTTGCACAGTTTAACATAACAGCAGTACCAAGTACGTTGGTCTGAACAAAAACTTCTGGGTTTTTGATAGAACGGTCTACGTGAGACTCTGCTGCAAAGTGAACTACGCGGTCGATATCATTTTCTGCAAAAATAGCAGCGATTGCTTCCTTGTCACAGATATCAGCCTTTACAAAAGTGTAATTATCTCTGTCCTCGATGTCCTTTAAATTTTCCAGGTTGCCAGCGTATGTAAGTTTATCAACATTGATGATGCGAATCTCGTTGTCATACTTGCGGAACATGTAATGAATGTAATTACTTCCGATGAAGCCAGCGCCTCCAGTTAC
>CAVIOJ010000072.1:0-11567 GCA_963644225.1 Lachnospiraceae bacterium
TAAATGAACACAAACAATAGGAAGAGCCGAAAACGATACCAACAAATTAGCAATTCAAATGAGTTATGCCGTTTGCAATCCAAGCCCCGTCGCAGGGGCGGCCAGGCCCACGACCAAAATGACATTCCAAAAGCTCCGCGGGTTCACACCCATCTCGCGGAAAGTATTAGCAAATTCGTTTTTTAAGGAGGAAAATCTATGTTTACAATGGAAACAACCATGGGAGAAATTATTGATATCCCAGCAGTCCGAGGATTTTTAGAAAATGTAGCTCCACAGATGATAAGCGGCCCTGCAGCTGGCTATATCACTCCTATGAGCCTGTCTGGTCTAAAGGGGATGAGTCCAGAGTCAGCCCCTATGGTGGATGCTCTGCTTGCGCTTGCAAACGGCGAAGAAGTCGATCTTAGTGCACTTGATCCTTCCAAACAAAAGGCGCTCGTAAAATGTGGCCCGACTGTTGCAAAGTATGATTTGGACGATGTAGATGGCAAAATGTATATGCTTGATCACCGCTTTTCTGGTGCTTTTATCGTCAGTTTTTCAAAGACTATTGACGAAAGCATTCCTGGAAAGATTACGTATCAAGGAAAAGATGTAGATTACATTCTAACCACAGTCCAGGTTGCAGGAGGTCTTCAGCTTCTTGGAATTTATGTAAAGGATATTTGCACAGAATA
Source organism: Lachnospiraceae bacterium (assembly GCA_963644225.1). Classification (GTDB taxonomy): domain Bacteria; phylum Bacillota; class Clostridia; order Lachnospirales; family Lachnospiraceae; genus Pararoseburia. Next base: position 681 of record CAVIOJ010000072.1, read on the forward strand.
TAGTAAAAGCTATGTATTCCATTTTGAAGATTTTACAGATACTGATGGAAATGTCATTGATCCACAGGATTATACGGTAGAAACTGTAGAAAAGACTCTTCCAGATCCAGCCTATGCAGACCATGAAGCCGTTGCTAAAAAGGCAGCCGCTGAAGGTATGGTACTTTTAAAAAATGAAAACCTTCTTCCTCTGAAAAAAGATGCACATATAAACGTTTATGGTGGAGGCGATTTTAGAACCGGAGCTGTTGGAGCGGGAAAAATCAACCCACGCTATCAGATACGTCTTATGGAAGCTATAAAGGACTCTGCTTTTGTATTAGATGAAAATGCCGACACTTGTCTTATTGTCATCTCTCGCGCTTCCGGAGAAAATTTTGACAACACTCCATATCGCGGTCAGTACTACCTTACCGAAGCGGAAGAAGAAATCATCGCTGGTGCCAAGGCAAAATACCAGCATATCATCGCCATCGTCAATTCAGGCTATCCTATGGATGTTCGCTGGACTTTGGATGATGCCATCGAAGCTGTCATCTGGACAGGATTTTGTGGTATGTTGGGTGGTGCCGCACTTGTAGACATATTAAATGGTGCTGTCAATCCATCCGGAAAGTTACCAGATACCTGGGCCCTTGATTACAATGATATTCCTTCTTCTAAAAACTTTTTTGTTCCACCAAGTGTCGAAGAAGTCATCGGAGCTGACGATGATATCTGGATTGATACAGTTTACGAGGAAGATATCTATGTTGGATATCGCTATTTTGAAACCTTTGATAAAGCAGTAGCTTATCCGTTTGGACATGGCCTGTCATATACCACTTTTTCCATTGATGGCAGCGTAATTTCAAATGATATTCACAATTTAAGCTTACAGGCAAAGATAAAAAATACAGGTTCTGTTTTTGGAAAGGAAGTAGTCCAGGTTTACGTTTCTATCCCAGATGGAAATCTTGAGCAGCCAAGCAAGCGCCTTGTAGCTTTTTACAAGACCACTCTCCTAGAAGCAGGCCAGGAAGAATCCGTTGATCTATCTATTCCAATCGACCGTCTTGCTTCCTATGATGAAGCAAGCCATGCCTTTATCTTGGAAAAAGGAACCTATAGCTTTTTCCTTGGAAATTCTATCAAGCAGGTAGAAGCAATCGGAAGTGTGGAAGTAACTGATGATATAACTGTAAAGGTAGTTGGAGATTACATGACTCCTCCAATAGATTTTAAGCGTCTGTCAAAATTTGATGAGACTTCCTATCCAGAAGGAAAGCTCAGCGGCATCATCCCTGACATCCATAGCCTCCATCACAAAACAGGACGCAGCCATGTTGATGAAGTTGAAATATTAAAAGATGATTTAATCGATACTTTTTCTAACGAAGAATTGGCTCGTTTTACCATCTGCGCAAGCTCAGGTTGGGGCATGCAGGATGTGGGTGTTGCTGGACGAGTACACCGCCTTGGTGACCGAAACCTGCCTTATTTTGCAGTATCAGACGGCAACAATGGAGTCAACATCAACAAGCCAAATATAGGTATGCCTACCTCCAACTTAGTATGCGCTACCTGGAATCCTGACTTGGCCTATGAAGTAGCAAAGGTAATCGCAGAGGAAGCCTTGGAAAATGACGTAGCTATGATCTTAGCACCTGCCATGAACTTACATCGCAATCCTCTCTGCGGCCGTCAGCCAGAATATTTCTCTGAAGATCCTCTTCTTGGTGGAATCATGGCTGGATACCATACCAAGGGATTGGAAGAAAATGGTGTTTCTGCTTCCGTAAAACATGTTTGCTGCAATGGTTCCGAATCTTCCCGCAAGAGAAATCATTCCATTGTATCCAAGCGTGCTCTTAGAGAACTCTATCTGCGCACCTTTGAGGTGGCATTTAGTGTCTGCAAGCCAGATTCTATCATGACCGCCTACAATGCTGTAAATGGTGTACAGGCATCTGAGGACGAAGAGCTTTTAATGGGAATCTTCCGCCACGAATTCGGTTTGGACGGATATATCATGACCGACTGGGGCTGCTATGATACAGCTGATGTGGCAAAAATGGTACAGGCTGGTGTCTGCTGGATTACTCCTGGAACGACAGACGATACCTATGTCACCCCAATTCTTGAGGGCATAAAAAATGGCGTTGTAGACGAGAAACGTCTTAGAAACAACGCCAAGTATATGTATCGCGTAATCAAGAAGAGAACGAACGCATAAAATTTTTCATCATCTGCACGCCATCCGGAGTCATGACAGACTCCGGGTGAAACTGCAGACCATAAATCGGATATTTTTTATGTTCTACTGCCATAATCTCACCATCTATTGCTTTTGCAGTTATAAAAAAGCAATCTGGAAGTTTTTCCTCTAAGGCAGCAAGTGAATGATATCTGGCCGCGAAAAATTCATCTTTCAAGCCTTCAAAAAGAAGAGAAGGCCCCGTCTTTATTATCTTATCTTTTTTCCCGTGTTTCAATTCTTTTGCATAGGATACCTCTCCGCCAAAAGCCTGGCAGATAGCCTGATGGCCCAAACAAATTCCAAGGATAGGAATCTTGCCGGCAAAATGTAAGATAGCATCCATGCAGACTCCTGCATCCTCCGGTCGCCCCGGTCCGGGTGATAAAATCAAAGCCTCCGGATTCATGGATTCAATTTCTGCAATACTGCATTCATCATTGCGAATCACCTTGATATCAGGATATAGCCCGCCGACAAGCTGCACCACGTTATAAGAAAAGCTGTCATAATTATCAATCAGTAAAATCATTCCAGTCCTCCTTCTGACATTTCCACAGCACTAACTACTGCTTTAGCCTTATTTACACACTCGACCGCTTCTTTTTGAGGATCCGAATCAAATACGATACCCGCACCCGAACGTATACAGATAGTATCTATCTTTTTATAAGCCAGGCGTATGGCAATACATACATCCAGATTTCCGGAAAAATCAATATAGCCGATAGCTCCGCCGTAAATACCTCGCTTGCTTTGCTCTAGCTCCTCGATAATCTGACAGGCGCGAAACTTAGGTGCTCCCGAGAGAGTTCCAGCAGGCAAAATGGCATCCACAGCATCCATGGCATCCTTGCCTTCTGCCAATGTGCCAACTACAGTAGAACCGATATGCATAACGTGAGAAAAACGCTCGATTTCCATGTATTTATCTACTAAAACACTTCCAATTTCGCTTATTTTCCCCATATCATTGCGGCCAAGGTCCACAAGCATATTGTGTTCTGCCTGTTCCTTTTCATCCGCTAAAAGTTCGGCTTCAAGTCTTGCATCTTCAGCCGCATCCTTTCCTCTTGGTCTGGTTCCAGCAAGCGGAAAAGTACTGGCATGGCCATCTTCTATTTTTACCAAGGTCTCCGGAGAAGCCCCGGCAATCTCTATATCCTCACTGTTAAAATAAAACATATAAGGTGATGGATTCGAAGCCCGAAGAACGCGATAAGCATCAAAAAGGCTGCCGCTTGCTTCGGCAAACAAAGGATTGGATAAAACGACCTGGAAGATGTCTCCCTCCTTTATATAATCCTTGGCTTTTCTTACCATGTTGCCATATTCTTCCACACTAAACTTTGGTTCGATTTTTGTTTTCAAACGAAGAGGCTGGAATTTTTTCTTGTCGCCATAGCGCATCACATCTTCCATCTTTTGCAGGGTATCCTCTGCTAAATGATAGGAATTTTCGAGATCATCCGCATAAACTCCGGCAATCAAATAGATTTTTTGTCTAAAGTGGTCAAAGGCAATCACATGATCAAAGAGCATCAAATCCAAATCATTGAAATCATCTTCCCCTAAATTAAGGAGTCCTAATTTTGGCTCTGCATACTTGATATAGTCATAGGAAAAATATCCAACCAAGCCTCCTGTAAAGGTAGGCATTTTTTCCATTTTCGGTGATTTATAAGCTGCTAAGATTTCTCGAATAGCCTCCTTTGGATGTGAAACTTTTCTTTTATCCACCACTTCCTTGCCAAAGGCATCCGTCTTTTTTACAAGGAGTTCATAATCACTGCAGGTAATCTCCAAACTTGGCTCATAGCCTAAAAAAGTATAACGTCCCCAGTTCTCCGATTGGCTGGCGCTCTCCAACAAAAAACATTGTTTGCTGGCTTCTCGCAGCCTGCGCATGGTTTCAATGGGAGTAAAGGCATCTCCATAGATTTCCTTGCATACCGGGACGCGTTTGTAATCCCCAGATGCAAAAATTCTCTTTACCTCTTCTAATTCTGGATACATAGAATTCCTTCCTTCATCTCTTTTACATAAGCACCAATTTTTTCTGGGGCATTCTTTCCCTCTTTTTCGAGTATCTTGATAATGGCAGAACCTACTATGGCACCATCGGCGATACCTGCCATTTTTGCAGCCTGACTTGGAGTAGAAATACCAAATCCGATAGCAACAGGTATATCCGTATTCTTTCGAATAACATCCACGATAGCACCCAAATCAGTGGTAATCTCGCTTCTTGTACCTGTAACTCCAAGGCTTGATACCAGATATAAAAATCCCTTGGCCTCACTGGCAATCATGGCGATACGATTTTCCGAAGTCGGTGCAATCATTGAAATTAAATCAACATTATATTTGTCACAGATCTCTTGAAATTCTTCCTTTTCCTCATATGGGATATCCGGCAAAATCAAACCGTCAATTCCAATTTTTTCACAGTTTGAAATAAATTCTTCTGCTCCATAAGAAAAAACCACATTGGCATATGTCATAAATACCATGGGAACGAATACTTCTTTTCGCAGGTCTTTTACCATATCAAAAACATGGTCAGTTGTAACTCCGCCACTTAAGGCCCTGATATTGGCCCCCTGAATGACCGGTCCTTCTGCAGTAGGATCTGAAAATGGTATGCCAAGCTCAATCAAATCAGCTCCATTTTCCACCATGGCTTTCACAGCTCTTTTTGTGGTATCCAAGTCTGGATCTCCACAGGTGATAAATGGGATAAATGCTTTATTTTTTTCAAAGGCTTTTGCTATATTACTCATGGATATCCTCCCCTCTGTAACGTGCGATAGCCGCACAATCCTTGTCTCCACGGCCGGAGATGGTAATTACGATAATCTGATCTTTTTTCATGGTTGGGGCCAGTTTCTTGGCATAAGCAACCGCATGAGCTGACTCGATAGCAGGAATAATTCCCTCAGTTTTTGCCAAATATTCAAATGCATCCACAGCTTCATCGTCTGTTACCGGCACATAGCTGGCTCTTCCCTTATCATGCAAGTAGGCATGCTCTGGACCGACACCCGGATAATCCAAGCCCGCCGAAATAGAATAAACAGGAGCTATCTGTCCATATTTGTCCTGACAAAAGTATGACTTCATACCATGGAAAATTCCAACTCGTCCTGTATTTACCGTAGCTGCCGTCTCAAAAGTATCAATGCCCCTGCCTGCCGCTTCGCAACCAATCAAGGCAACCTCTTCATCCTCGATAAAATTATAAAAAGTACCAATTGCATTGGAGCCGCCACCCACGCAGGCAATCACAGCATCCGGAAGTCGACCTTCTTTTTCCAAAATCTGTTCCTTGATTTCTTTGGAAATCACCGCCTGAAAATCACGAACGATAGTAGGAAATGGATGTGGGCCCATGACAGAACCAAGGCAATAATGAGTATCATCAATTCTAGAAGTCCACTCACGCATGGCTTCAGAAACAGCATCCTTCAATGTAGCTGTACCAGTTTTTACCGGGATAACTTCCGCGCCAAGCAGACGCATGCGATAGACATTTAAAGCCTGTCTTTTGGTATCTTCTTCCCCCATAAAAACAACACATTCCATGCCAAGCAAAGCTGCCGCTGTAGCAGTAGCCACACCATGCTGTCCAGCACCGGTTTCTGCAATAAGTCTGGTTTTCCCCATCTTTTTTGCCAAAAGGGCTTGTCCCAAAACATTGTTGATTTTGTGGGCGCCGGTATGATTTAGGTCTTCTCTCTTGAGATAAATCTTGGCTCCGCCCAAATCCTCCGTCATCTTTTTTGCATAGTAGAGTCTCGATGGTCTTCCCGCATATTCGTTTAAGAGTTCTGTAAGTTCTCTGTTAAATTCCGGATCATTTTTATAATGATCATATGCTTCCTCTAACTCTATCACTGCATTCATCAGGGTTTCCGGTATGTACTGTCCCCCGTGTTGTCCAAATCTACCTCTTTGATTTGTCATGGTATTCTTCCTTTCTATCTTTTCTGACTTGATTTTCCAGTTCACTCTTCTGGCTTAATTTTCTAGTTATCGTTTTTTCACCGTATATTTCGAGCTGCTTCCACAAATGCTCGCATTTTTTTAGGATCTTTTTTCTTATCAGTTTCTATGCCGGAACTTACATCCACGCCATAGGGATTTAGTTGTCTGATGGCCTCTGTCACATTATCAGGATTTAGTCCTCCAGCCAAAAAGAAGGGTCTTTTTATCCCCTCTAATATCTTCCAGTCGAAGGCTTTTCCGTCTCCCTTTCCAGGGTCGAGAAGTATCATATCTGCAGGAGAGTTTTCCAGCTTATCTTTTAGTGTCTGCGGTTGCGAAGCCGAAATGACAAAGATGCCTTCCTTTTGTAACTTTTTTATATCCTCAGGGCTATTTTCTCCATGCAACTGAACTACATCAATAATCCCCTCGTGGTACAAATCAAGAATCTCATCCATAGGCGTATCTACAAACACGCCAACTGTTTTTATATCGGGATTTAACTTTTCCCGAAAAGCCTTGGCCTTTTCTTTGCTTAGATTTCTATGACTCTTCTCATAAAAAACAAAGCCAACATAATCCGGTCTGATTTCATTGCAAATGGATATGTCAGTTTCCTCCATCATGCCGCAGAGCTTGATTTTCGTTTGTCTTTCCATTTTTATTCCTCTAATCAAAATCCCCGCAATTCCTTTAATTTTTCCTTTTTATCTTCCGCCTTCATAAGAGTCTCTCCGATTAAAACGGCGTCCACTCTGGCTTCTCTTAATTCAGCGATATCGCTAGCACTTTTTACTCCGCTCTCCGATACAAATATCACATCTTTAGGAATGCACTCCCGCAAGTTCTTCGCATTAGCTGTATCCACTGAAAAATCCTTGAGATTACGGTTATTGACACCGATGATTCTGGCCCCAGCTAAAAGAGCCATCTTGATCTCATCTGCATCATGAGCCTCTACCAAAGCGCTAAGGCCCAGGTCGTCACAGATTTTTATATAATCCGATATGGTCTTTTCATCCAGAATGGCACAGATTAAAAGTACTGCTGAAGCGCCTAAAACCTTGGCCTGGTAAATCATATATTCATCCACGGTAAAATCCTTCCGGATACATGGAATTTTTACCGTCGCCGCTATTTCCTTTAGATAGTCATCAGATCCTAAAAACCACTTTGGCTCAGTAAGAACTGAAATAGCTGCAGCGCCAGCCTCTTCATACTCTCTTGCGATTCTTTGATAGGGGAAATCCTCAGCTATCAAGCCCTTCGAAGGGGAAGCCTTTTTGCACTCACAAATAAATGCAATGTCATCTTGTCTTAATGCTTTTTCAAAAGCAAAATCTCCTTTTTCCATGGCAAAGGCTCTCGCCTTAATCTCCTCTAAGGATTCCTTCTCTTTTGCCGCCGCTACACGTTTCCTTGCATATTCTGCCAACTCATCCAAAATATTCATGTCGTCTTTCGCCTTCTTTTTATGCATTCAGTCTTTAGTAAATCCGTTTAAAAAATTTCTATCGATTGCTTACTTCGATAACTTTTTCTAGAGTCTTTGTGGCCTTGCCAGAATCAATGAGTTCTGCCGCAAGCTTGATTCCATCTGCTATGGAATCCGCTTTGCCACCGATATAAAGAGCCGCTCCAGCATTTAAAAGAACCGCATCACGCTTTGGTCCCTTTTCTCCTGCTAAAATAGCCCGGGTTATCTTTGCATTTTCCTCAGGACTGCCTCCCTTCAGGTCGTCCTTGGTACACTTTTTCATGCCAAAGTCTTCTGGCTCAATGGTATAGGTCTTTCTCTTTCCATCTTCAAATTCACAAATTTTTGTAGGGGCACTAAGGGAGATTTCATCCAATCTGTCCAAGCCGTAGACAACCATACCTCGCTTTACCCCAAGACTCATAAGAACCGTAGCAAGAGGATCCACAAGATACTCATCATATACTCCAAGTAACTGCAGGCTCGGACTTGCCGGGTTGGTAAGTGGTCCTAAGATATTAAATACTGTACGAAATCCCAATTCTTTTCGGATGGCTCCCACATATTTCATGGAAGTGTGATACTTCTGTGCAAAAAAGAAACACATGCCTGCTTCCTCTAAAAGCTCTACGCATTTTTCTGGTTCCTGATCGATATTGATGCCAAGAGCTTCCTGGCAATCGGCAGTTCCACAGAGCGAAGAAGCCGCCCTGTTTCCATGTTTTGCCACCTTCATTCCACCAGCTGCTGCAACAAGGGCCGCTGTGGTAGAAATATTGAAACTGTGGGCGTTGTCTCCGCCTGTTCCTACGATTTCAAATACATCCATACCTGTATCCACTTTTATGGCATGCTCTCGCATAGCTGCCGCACATCCTGCGATCTCATCTGTAGTCTCCGCCTTGGCCGACTTGGTAGAAAGAGCCGCCAAAAAAGCAGCATTTTGTGTCGGAGTGGTCTCTCCTCCCATGATCTCATTCATCACGGCATATGCCTCGTCGTAAGTCAAATCCTCTTTGTTTACAATCTTTTCAATAGCTTCCTTAATCATCTTTTTCTCCTTTCCTTGCTCTTTACGGGAAATTTAAAAAAATTTCCTATAAAGTAAAAAAACGCCCTTGTCAGAGACTTTCATCTCCAACAAGGACGAATATAATCCGCGGTGCCACCTTGTATTCACAGGAATGACCCTGTGCTCTTAGCTAGATACCTACATATCTACGGCAACTGACGTATGCCTTCACGTTGCAAAATACTCTGTGTCGCCACATTTGTTCTGCACCCTCTAGAGTCCATTCCCAAATTCCTCGTCTACCACATCCCACCAACCGCGGCTCTCTGTAAAACTCCAGAAAAAGGTACTTCTCTCCTTCATCGGTTTAATACTTTATCAAGTTAACGCAATGATAACACATCGGTCCCATCACCGTCAAGTTATTTTTTTAGTCCGACTGATGATATCTTTACGACGCTTTTTCTATAAAGAAGCCTCATCTTGCTCCAGGATATATTTATCCAGCTGATGTGATACCTCAAGGACTCCATTCAACTGATTCTTGGCATTTTCAGCATTTTCCATATTGGTGTTGGAAAGCTCTGATGCCTGGTTAGAAGAAGCTGTAACTTCCTGAGTCGTGGCTGAGAGATTGGTAATGTTGTCCACAATCTGATTGTTGGCTGCAGACAAATCATTTAACATAACATCGATATTTTCGATATTGGCAATCAACTCAGTAACATTTTCATTCATGGCAGCAAAACTTTCTGATGCTTCCGCAATCATCTGATCCTGTGCGCCTGTAGCGTTGATAGACTGATTAACTGCTCCCGCAGCCTTTGCTGCATTCTGAGTCAAGTCATCTGAAATCACACCGATAGCTTCCGTCTCCTGCTTGGTGCGCTCTGCAAGCTGTCGAATCTCATCAGCTACTACCGCAAATCCACGACCTGCCTCTCCTGCACGAGCACTTTCAATAGATGCATTCAGTGCCAAAAGATTGGTCTGAGAAGAAATATCAAGAATAGTATCTGCAATATTTCGAACTTCCTCTGTCTTTTTCTGCAAGGCATCCATGGCCATCGCAACATCTTTATTGGTATCAGAAATCACCTGCGACTGCTCTTTTAACTTGTTCATAATAGCAAGTGACTCATTGTTGATCTGTCCTGACTGCTTGGCAATCGTAACCATGGCATTTGAAGATTCGATAGTCTGCTCGATAGAATTTTGAATATTGGCAGTCATGGTAGTCTGTGTCTGGATATTTTCAGCGGTAGAAAGAGTGCTCTCAGAGATATCCTGCATAGCTCCATTTACCACCTCAGAGGAACCATTCAAATCATTTACGATATCCATGGCATTTTCTGTACCCTTGCGCACTTCTGTGGCAACTCCAATGACATCATCCAAAATCTTTTGCATCTCGTCATTTTTCTGGTTGATCTCACCTAAAGTATCAGCGTTGAAAAGTGCAGCCACATTGGTTACGAACCAAAGAAGTACCAAAAGTAAAATTACAATCAAAGCGGTGAAAACCTGGTTTACTACAGATCCATCCTCGAGATTTTGATGGGTCAAAATCTTGCTGGCTGTAAGGAAAAGTTCCATGATGCCATAAGCAATAGAGCTTGTCATGGCAAACTTTTTATCAAAGAAAAGGATACATCCTACCAAAGGGAAAACACCCATCAACTGGATAAATCCCTGGGTAAAGGCAAATCCAACCAGTAAACTCACAACCAGAAGAAATGGAAGTGCAAAATATTTAAGCTTTTGCGAGGTTCTAAGTTTTTTATACATAAGCATAATGATAAGAAATGATACCACTACAATGATGGTCGTTGCCACGGTAAGTCCCATGGAACGAATTCCCATAAAGCAGCAGGACCACATAATCATAAGCAGTACTACATAAAATACACTGTAACCCAAGATCAAAAAACCATTGGCTCTTCTTGTCTGTTCTTCTTTGCTGGCAAATCGAAATTCCATAACATATCCTTTCTGCTATCGTAAGCTAACATCTATTTTGTCAGAACTAACTCGCGAGTTTTTCGCCGGATTTTCTCGCGGGGCTTTTTACTCAGTCATAGTTAAAAACCTGATTGAGTAGATTGTGTTATACTCCTCTCCTTCGCTAGCGCCTAGAGGATGGGGATTTCTCCGACTGAGGTAAAACTACATACT
>CAVIOJ010000073.1:0-11439 GCA_963644225.1 Lachnospiraceae bacterium
GTTTTGTACTGTATAATATACATAATTAACTGTGATATGGGGAAGGCACAGTTTTTCTAAAAAAGATAGAGGGGTTATTTTATGGAGTATAATGAAATTATTCGAAACAAAAACAAGATTTTAGCAATTACACTGCTTATTTGTATCGTATTGCGGTGTGTTGTAAATGCATTTTTTACGGGAATAGCGGATGTGCTTCCTATCGGAATTGGAGGACTGGTCTTTACCGCTATTTTGCTTTTCTTAGTGAAGAAGGTACATCCGGTTGTCATGATGTATGCCATGGTTGTCCTGATGTCCGCCATCAGTGCGATTCTTATGATTGCATTCCCATGTACTACCAATTATCTGATGTTTTTCCTTTCCATATTCTTTGTGGTTATCTATGAGGATATCCGCCCTATTGTTATGCAGTCTGCTATCAGTATTGTCTGCATGATCATCTTTTATTTTAAATATGCCGAGCGCCTGGCAACTACCTGGACATCTGATGCCATGGCTATGTGCGTTGTTTATATTGTCAGTGGTGTTTTGGTTTATGTTTCTTTGTGCCGCCTGACAAAAACTCAGTTTACCCAGTTACAAAAGACTCATAAAGAGAGTGAAAAAGAACGTGCAAAAGCAGAGCAGCTTTTGAGTGAAATCGGAAAGTCGGTAGGTGTTCTAGATACGGCCAGCGGCAAGTTAAATGACAACATTACTGCCAGCGAGGACATTTCCAACCAAATCGCAGACGCCGCAGAGGATATTGCCAGACGTACAGTCGAGGAAGTAGACGATATCGAGCAGATCAAGCAAATGGTAGCCGATGGTGTAGAACAGGTAAAAAATGTTTCCAACCGTTCGGAACAGATGGCAGATGCTTCCACCCAGACCAATGTGCAGGTGCAGTCCGGTGGAGAGCGCGTGGAGGAGCTGAGTGCCCAGATGCAGCAGTTGACCAGCCGTATGGATTTGATTGCAGAATCTATTGCGAATCTTGCCAAACAGTCTGCCAGCATCAACGAGATTCTTACTACCTTAGACCAGATTACATCTCAGACCAACCTTTTGTCTTTGAATGCTTCTATCGAGGCGGCTCGTGCCGGAGAAAATGGCAAGGGATTTGCTGTAGTTGCGACAGAGATTCGTCAGCTGTCTGATGATTCTGCCAAATTTACCGAGCAGATTCATGGCATCTTAGCTGGTATTGAAAGCCAGACCATGGAGGTGCAAAAAGAAATTTTGGCTGGCCAAAAGTCTGTGGAGGCTTGTACGGACAATGCCCAAAATGTAAATGTTTCATTCCAGGAGATTGCGGAAAATACTTCCTATGTATTGCAGCAGGCGACAGCCATTGCAGATGAATCTGGCGTCCTTGAAAAACTTATGAATGATACACTTGTCAACGTAGAAAATATCAACAATAACGTAGAGTCCACATCAGCAGCCATGGAAGAAATCTCTGCCAGTATCGGCAACTTGCATGGCAATATTGGCAATGTTGTGGATGGCTATCATGATATCAACAAAATCACAGAAGAGTTGGTAGAAGCATCTGATGTAGAGTCTGATGAGGAAAGTTAAAAATCGATTTGTGTTTTTGAGCCAGGGAAAGTGCCCTGGCTCTTTTTTATTTTACTGGGAAAATCTTCCTTATCTTACGGGAAAATTCTTCCGCTTTTTATGGGAGCTTTTTAGCAGGAAATTCTTCACTTTTTTAACAGAAAATTCCTCTACCATTTAACGATTAGTCGAATTATACACTCTCGTTGACTTTGCCACTTTAAAGTGGTATATTGTAAAACAAATATTCGAAGAAGACCCACAGAGGTCTTTTTTTAGGAGGAGATTATATTATGAGAAGAAGACTAGTTTCTATCACCCTTATGGCATGTATGCTTGTGGGAACACTTACCGCTTGCGGTTCATCGTCAGATTCCGCAAAGAATTCTGATGCCAAGTACAAAGTTGGTGTGTGCCAGTTGGTACAGCACGATGCTTTGGATGCGGCGACAGAGGGATTTTCAGATGCCCTCAAAGAAAAATTGGGAGATGACGTAGATATCGACATACAAAACGCAGCTGGTGATTCTACCAACTGTTCTACTATTGCCAACACATTCGTGGCAAACGGATATGACCTTATCATGGGAAATGCTACAGATGCTTTGGTTGCAGCAACTCAGGCTACAGATTCTATTCCAATCGTTGGTACATCTATCACAGATTATGCTACTGCCCTTCAGATTGATGACTGGACAGGCAAATCTGGTATGAATGTTACAGGTACAGCTGACCTTGCTCCACTTGACGAGCAGGCTGCCATGATCCAGGAACTTTTCCCAGATGCTAAAAATGTTGGTATTCTTTACTGCTCAGCAGAAGCCAACTCTATCTTTCAGTCAACAACTATCACAGGTTACTTAGAGAAGGCTGGACTCAGCGTAAAAGAGTATACATTCTCTGATACCAACGACATTGCAAGCGTTGTTACAAATGCATGCAAGGACAGCGATGTTTTATACATCCCTACTGACAACACAGCAGCTTCTTGTACAGAAACCATCAACAGTGTAGCTCTTGCAGCAGGTGTTCCAATTGTTGCAGGTGAAGAGGGAATCTGTTCTGGATGTGGTGTTGCAACACTTTCTATCAGCTACTATGACATCGGATACCGTGCAGGTGAGATGGCTTACGAAATCCTTGTAAATGGCAAAGATCCAGCTGACATGGAAATCGAATATGCTACAGATCTTACTAAAGAGTACAATGCCGAAATCTGTGAAAAATTACAGATTACAGTTCCAGATGACTACAAAGCAATTGAAAAGTCAGAGGAATAATTTATTAGAAATTTTGGAGGCTTAAAAACATGAGTTTATCAGCATTATTTTCTGCAATGCCAGGAAATGTTGCCCAGGGTATCATCTGGGGAATCATGGCTTTGGGTGTCTTTATGACATACAAACTGTTAAATTTTGCAGACCTTAGCGTAGATGGTTCTTTTGCAACTGGCGGCGCAGTAGCTGTTGTATTGATTACCTCAGGATATTCGGTTCCCCTTGCTCTCGTTCTGGCTACATTAGCCGGTATCGTGGCAGGAACGGTGACCGGTATCTTGCATACCGTACTTGGAATACCGGACATTTTAGCGGGTATTTTAACCCAGATCGCTTTGTATTCCATCAACCTAAATATTATGAGTGGCAAGGCCAATGTGGCGGTCAGTGTAGATCGTTTCCCGCTTTTAGTTTCTCTTCGTTTCGTACCGAAGACTATCATTGTGGCTGCTGCCTTTGCTTTGGTTTTGATCATCCTTATGTACTGGTATTTCGGAACCGAACAGGGTTCTGCTATTAGAGCTACAGGATGCAATCCTGCCATGAGTAGTGCCCAGGGTATCAATATCAATCTTATGAAAGTTATCACTCTTGCAATTTCCAATGGAGTTGTTGCACTGGCTGGTGGACTCTTGGCCCAGTATCAGGGATTTGCTGATATCAACATGGGAAGAGGTGCTATCGTTATCGGACTTGCAGCCGTTATCATCGGTGAGGTTTTAGGACATGCCATCTTTGGCAAGCGTATGAACTTTATCATCCGCCTTCTTTTCGTGATTTTTGGTGGAATTATTTACTATATCGTTATTGGTATTGTTTTATGGCTTCGTATGCCAACCAACGACTTGAAGCTTTTTACAGCAATTATCGTTGCAATTTTCTTAGCAGTTCCTTACCTTCGCGGACAGGCGAAGAGCTCTTTTGCTAAGGCAGCAAAGAGAGGAGGAAAGTCATAATGCTACAGGTAAATGAAATTTATAAGACTTTTAATGCCGGTACTGTCAATGAAAAAACAGCTCTTGCTGGAGCCAATCTTTCTTTGGAAGAAGGAGAATTCGTTACTGTAATCGGTGGAAATGGTGCGGGTAAGTCCACACTTTTAAATGCAGTTGCCGGTGTTTGGCCAGTTGACGGCGGAAGCATTGTCATTGACGGCGAGGATGTGACTGGACTCTGTGAATACAAGCGCGCTAAGTACTTGGGCAGAGTCTTTCAGGATCCTATGACAGGTACAGCAGCAGATATGGAGATTCAGGAGAACTTGGCATTGGCGGCAAGACGTGGTATGCGTCGTGGCCTGGGCTGGGGTATTTCGAAAAAAGAAAGAGAAGAGTACCATGAGATGTTAAAAATCCTTGATTTGGGGTTGGAGGATCGTATGACATCCAAGGTGGGACTTTTGTCCGGTGGACAAAGACAGGCACTGACTCTTCTTATGGCTACCTTGCAAAAACCAAAGGTACTCCTTTTGGACGAGCATACAGCAGCCTTGGATCCAAAGACTGCGGCCAAGGTTTTAGAGACCACAGAGCGTATCGTCTCTGAAAATCATCTGACCACCATGATGGTTACCCACAATATGAAGGATGCCATCACTCATGGAAATCGTCTTATTATGATGAATGAGGGCAAGGTGATTTTAAATATTTCTGGAGAAGAGAAGAAAAAACTTACCATAGAAGAGCTTCTTCACAAGTTTGAAGAGGTTTCAGGTACAGAATTTGCAAGTGATAAGGCAATTTTGTCTTAGCATGATATTTTACACTGGTACATAATAGGTATAAACGGGGCGGCTTTCGTGGCTTGCCCCGTTTTTTCATAAGGACACAAGGAGAAAAAATGCTAACATCACAATTTTTTATTTTAGCGGCAATTATTATTTACATGGTGGTTATTATCGCGATTGGAATTGTCTGTTCCAAACAAAATAATAATGCAGATGATTTCTATCTCGGTGGAAGAAAGTTAGGTCCTTTCGTGACAGCCATGAGTGCAGAAGCTTCCGATATGAGTTCATACCTTCTTATGGGACTGCCTGGACTTGCCTATGCCAGCGGCTTGGCTGAAGTGGGTTGGACCATAGTGGGACTGGCCATCGGAACCTATTTAAACTGGCTTCTCGTGGCAAAAAGACTTCGCAGATATTCTGAAGTGGCGGGTAATGCCATCACAATTCCGGAATTTTTTAAGAATCGTTATCGAGACAAAAGCAAAATCTTAGTTGGAGCGTCAGCTATTGTTATCCTGATATTCTTTGTACCTTATACTGCCAGCGGCTTTGCTGCCTGCGGCAAGCTTTTTTCATCCCTTTTTGGGATTGATTACATGACAGCTATGATTGTAAGTGCCGTGGTTATAGTTTTTTACACCATGTTAGGAGGTTTCCTCGCAGCCAGCACTACGGATTTGGTACAAAGTATCGTTATGACCATTGCTCTTTTTATTGTAGTTTTCTATGGCATTCACATGGCGGGCGGCTGGTCTGTTGTAGTTGACAATGCAAACGCCATTCCGGGCTATCTCAGTCTTACCCATACGGGAAATGTGGCAACTCATGAGGTCGGAGATTTCAATATTATCAGTATTGTTTCTACATTGGCCTGGGGACTCGGATATTTTGGTATGCCACATATACTCCTTCGCTTTATGGCTATCAATGATGAAAAAAATGTCACCCTATCACGTAGAATTGCTTCTATCTGGGTAGTGATTTCCATGGCTGTTGCAGTCGTTATTGGTTTGAGCGGTTATGCCATGTCAAAAAATGGAAGCATAGAATTCTTCGAGACCAGTTCAGATGCAGAACGCATCATTATCGCCATAGCAGAACTTCTCAGTAAAAATGGTATCGCACTTGCCTTTGTGGCTGGAATAATCCTCGCTGGAATTTTAGCATGCACCATGTCGACGGCTGATTCACAACTTTTGGCCGCTTCTTCAGCTTTTTCACAAAATCTTTTGGTGGATGTCTTTGGAATGAAACTTTCAGACAAACAAAAGGTTGTATTTGCCAGACTTACAGTAATTGTGATCTCTTTGATCGGAATCATCTTAGCCAGGAATCCAAACAGCTCAGTCTTTGGAATTGTATCCTTTGCCTGGGCAGGATTTGGAGCCGCTTTTGGTCCTGTAATGCTTTGCGCGCTTTTCTGGCGCAGAAGCAACCGCTATGGAGCGATAAGCGGTATGATCTCCGGAGGTATCATGGTCTTTGTTTGGAAATATCTAATCAGACCGCTTGGAGGAGTTTTCGATATCTACGAGTTACTTCCAGCCTTTTTGGTAGGACTTGCATTTAATATTATAGTGAGTTTACTTACTGCAGAGCCGGAGGCTGAAATTTTGGCTGAATACGATGCTGTGGCAAATCATAAATAAATTATAAACTCTTTCGAAAATTATCCTAAAAGACGCATGCCCGGTCTTGCTTTTGCAAATTAGGTTTCCTATAATAAGTTTCGAGAATTCTACGAAAGTGGAGGAAGAGATGAACGATTACAATAGAGACCCAAAACAAGATGGGCCGGATAAAAATAACAACCAAAAGAATCATCAGCCATTCCTGTTATTTGCGCTGTTTGCTTTGATTGCCATGTTTATTACCAGCATGCTTTACGGCAGTGCCAGTGGCTCGAGTTCTAGTGCCATGACTTATTCTGAGTTTTTGGAATTGGTGGAAAAAGACCAGGTGGAGTCTGTTGTCTTTGACGGTGACCAGATCAACATCACCCTCATCGAGAATACGACTTACAAGTCAGAGGATACGCAGACTGCCTTGCAGGCAGAGATCGCCAGCCAGACAGGGGCCAGCAGTCAGCAGACTTACTATACCGCCTATATTTCAGATGAGGAGCTTCTCCCTCTTCTCAAGGAACATGATGTAGAGATCGATGGAGAGCTTTCGGATTCCACTGCGCTTATTATTTACAATATTTTAAATATTGTTGTTCCTATTATTTTGCTTGTTTTGCTCATGGGATATTTTTCTAAAAAAATGGGCGGAAGCGGAGCTTTCGGCGTGGGCAAGTCCAATGCAAAAGTATACGTGGAAAAATCCACAGGAGTCACCTTCAAGGACGTGGCCGGCGAGGACGAAGCCAAGGAATCCTTGCAGGAAGTGGTGGACTTTTTACATAATCCTGACAAATACCGTGAGATCGGAGCAAAGCTGCCAAAGGGTGCTTTACTTGTAGGCCCTCCGGGAACAGGTAAGACTTTGCTTGCCAAGGCTGTTGCGGGAGAAGCTGGCGTTCCATTTTTCTCTCTTGCAGGTTCTGATTTCGTAGAGATGTTTGTAGGTGTAGGTGCATCCCGTGTCCGTGATTTGTTCCGTGAGGCACAAAAGGCTGCTCCGTGTATTATCTTTATTGACGAGATTGATGCCATCGGTAAGAGCCGTGATTCCCGCTATGGTGGGGGCAATGACGAGCGCGAGCAGACTTTGAACCAGTTGCTTGCTGAGATGGATGGATTTGATACTTCCAAGGGACTTCTTATATTAGCAGCTACCAACCGTCCGGAGGTTTTGGACAAGGCCTTACTTCGTCCGGGCCGTTTTGACCGCCGTATTATCGTAGATCGTCCTGATCAGAAGGGCCGTCTTGAGATTCTAAAAGTCCATGCCAAGGATGTTGCCATGGATGAGTCTGTGGATTTAGAGGCACTCGCTTTGGCATCTGCTGGTTTGGTTGGTTCGGATTTGGCCAACATTATCAATGAAGCTGCCATCAATGCTGTAAAGCACAAGCGCCGTTTTGTAAATCAGTCTGACCTTTTTGAGGCATTTGAACTTGTCGCTGTAGGCGGCAAGGAGAAAAAAGACCGTGTCATGAGTGACAAGGAACGCAAGATTGTCTCTTACCACGAAGTGGGTCATGCTTTGGTATCAGCATTACAAAAGAATACTGAGCCAGTACAAAAGATTACCATCGTTCCTCGTACCATGGGAGCTTTAGGTTATACTTTGCAGACTCCTGAAGAGGAAAAGTTCCTCGAAACCAAGGACGAACTTTTAGCCAAGATTACTACGTTCATGGGTGGACGTGCGGCAGAACAGATAGTATTTTCATCTCCAACCAGTGGGGCTTCCAACGATATTGAAAATGCCACTTCTATTGCCAGAAGCATGGTTACTCGTTTTGGTATGTCAGACCGTTTTGGTATGATGGGACTTGCTACGGTAGAGAGCCAGTACTTAGAGGGACGTGCTTCCATGAATTGTGGAGACCGCACGGCTGCAGAAGTAGATGCCGAGGTACAGCGTATCGTTACAGAGTGTTACGACTTGGCGGTATCTTTGCTTGAAGACAATCGAGAGGCTTTGGATAAGATCTCTGATTACCTCTATGAACATGAGACCATCACCGGCAAAGAGTTCATGAAGCTTTTCCGTGAGATTACCGGAATAGTAGATGAAAAAGAGACCAAGGAAGATTCTGATGCAGAGGATTCGTCAAAAGAGATTGATGTACAGATGACGGAGGAAGGTCCATCAGAGCCAGCACAGGATGATTTGTTTGAGGAAGAATAATGACTCATGAATTTTCCATTGAAGAGGAATTAAAAAAACTCCCGGATTCTCCGGGAGTTTATATTATGCATGATAATGCGGATACCATCATATATATTGGTAAAGCCAGATCTTTGACCAAGCGTGTACACCAGTATTTTCAGCCATCCCACGATGAGGGAATCAAGAAAAAGCAGATGGTAGAGCAGATTGCATATTTTGAATATATCGTCACGGACAGTGAGCTTGAGGCATTGGTATTAGAGTGCAACCTGATCAAGGAGCACACGCCAAAATACAATACCATGCTTCGGGATGACAAGACTTATCCGTATATCAAAGTGACGCTGGGAGAAACCTATCCCAGGGTCCTTTTTTGCCGTCAGCTAAAAAAAGATGGGTCCAAATATTTCGGTCCTTTTACCAGTGCATCTGCTGTCAAGGATACCATCGATTTGGTACAAAAGATCTATCACCTGCGCACCTGCAATCAAAAGTTTCCGGAAGCCTTCGGCAAGAATCGCCCTTGTCTTAACTACCACATGAAGCAGTGCCCTGGCATTTGCAAGGGGGATATCAGCCCAGAAGAATACAAAAAAAGCGTGGACGAGGCCTTGGAATTTTTGAATGGCTCGTATGGCAAGACGGAAAAACTTTTGCTCGACAAGATGCAGAAGGCTTCCGATAATCTTGATTTTGAAAAAGCTGCGGAATACCGGGACTTGCTTAAAAGTCTCCGCATGTGTATGGAAAGACAAAAAATTACCGATACAGGAGAGTATGACGACAGAGATATCATCGCCTTGGCTAGAAACGGCCAGGACGCCGTGGTACAGGTCTTTTTCATCCGCATGGGCAAGTTGATAGGAAGAGAACACTTCTTTTTAAATACGCCACTTGATGAGGAGGAAGACCAGATTATACGTCGCTTTTTACAGCAGTATTACTCTGGGACTCCTTTCGTTCCAAAGGAGATTTATCTTCAGTGTATTCTGGAAGATTCTGCTACTTTCGAGGACTGGCTGTCAGAAAAAAGAGGCAACCGAGTGCACCTGCGCACTCCACAAAGAGGGGACAAAAGCCGCTTGGTTGAGATGGCAAAAAAGAATGCCCAGATGGTTTTGTCCCAGGATCGTGAGCGTATCAAAAAAGAGGAGAGTCGTACCGTAGGTGCGTTAGCTGAAATAGCTGATTTGCTTGGCATGGAGGGCTTAAATCGCCTTGAGGCCTATGATATTTCCAATATCAATGGTTTTGAGACGGTAGGCTCCATGGTAGTTTTTGAAAAAGGAAAACCGAAAAGAAGTGATTATCGCAAGTTTAAACTAAAAACCATCCAGGGCCCGGATGATTACGGTTCTATGCGAGAGGTTTTGACCAGACGTTTTTCTCACGGTATCGAAGAACAAAAAAAGATTGATGAGGGTCTTCTTAGCAAGGAAGAGGGCAGTTTTGTCCGTTTCCCTGATGTCATCATGATGGATGGCGGCAAGGGACAGGTGCATATCTGTCAGGAGGTTCTTGCGGAATTGGGGCTGTCTATTCCGGTATGCGGCATGGTAAAGGATGACCACCATAGAACCAGAGGTCTCTACTATCAGGACCAGCTTCTTCCTATCGATACTACCAGTCAGGGCTTTCACCTGATTACCCGTCTTCAGGATGAGGCTCACCGCTTTGCTATCACCTACCACAGATCTTTGCGTTCAAAGTCTGCGGTTCACAGTTTCCTTGATGATATAGAGGGCATTGGCCCGGCCAGAAGAAAGGCCATTATGCGCCAGTTTCAAACGCCAGAGGCTATAAAAGGTGCCAGTGTAAAAGAATTGGCAGCTCTTCCGTCCATGAATGTCCAGGCGGCCGAGAATTTATATAATTTTTTACATAAAGAAGACTCCAATTAACCGCTCTGTTAGAATTTACAAAAAAGGCTATATTGGGTAAAATAAGGCAAGATAGAATTATAAAGGAGATGGCTTATGGAACCAATTCAAGCAAAATTATCTGTTATTGCAGACAAGTTACATCTTAAAAATTTTACATCAAAATTAAATTTGGAAGAGCGTATGGTCAGCGTGGCTGATGTTAACCGTCCGGCCCTACAGCTCAATGGTTTTTACGAACATTTCGAGGCTGATCGTATCCAGATGATTGGTATGGTGGAGTACTCGTATTTGAGCAGCAAGTCCGAGGAGGCCCGCAAGAAGATTTACAAAAAGCTTCTTAGTTACGATATCCCTTGCCTGATTTTCTGCCGTGGATTTGAGCCGGAGGAGGCTTTGCTTGAAATCGCCTGCGAGCGCAAGATTCCACTTCTTGGAACTGAGCGAGGCACCTCAGAATTTATGTCAGAGCTCATCTTTGAGTTAAATATTCTGCTGGCTCCTTGCACCACGATTCACGGTGTCTTGGTGGATGTCTATGGTGAGGGACTTTTGATCACCGGAGAAAGCGGCATTGGAAAAAGTGAGGCTGCCCTTGAGTTGGTCCGCCGTGGTCATCGTCTTGTTGCAGATGACGTGGTTGAAATCCGCAAGACCAACGCCCATACCCTGCTTGGCTGTGCGCCAAAGATTACCAAACACCTGATTGAACTTCGCGGTATTGGTATCATTGACGTAAAGAGCTTATTTGGTGTTGAGTGTATCAAGGAAAGCCAAAAGATTGATTTTGTTATCAAGCTTCAGGATTGGCACAAGGAGACAGAGTATGACAGACTTGGTCTTGAGGACGAGACCATGAATATCCTTGGCATCGATGTCACCTGCCATTCTTTGCCGATTCGACCAGGTCGTAACCTTGCCGTTATCTGTGAGACAGCAGCGGTCAACCACCGTCAGAAAAAGATGGGTTACAATGCAGCTATGGAACTCTATCGTCGTGTCCAGGACAATATCAGCCAGGGCCAGGGCGATGTATAAAATAAATAAAAGGAAGTAATTATTATGGAAAGAACAAACGCATGGAAAAAATATCAGGATGAGAATGGACAAAAGGAAGTCTTCGATTTCGCAGAAGACTATCGCCAGTTCTTATCTTGCAATAAGACAGAAAGAGAATGTACTGCATTTTTTGCAAAAGAGGCAAAGGCAGCAGGATTTCTAGATT
>CAVIOJ010000074.1:0-8569 GCA_963644225.1 Lachnospiraceae bacterium
CCAAATGGTAAGGCAACGGACTCTGACTCCGTCATTTCAAGGTTCGAATCCTTGTGGGCCAGCTTTTAGGAACTTCGTTTGAAGTTCCTTTTTTTGTTGTCAAGATGGCTTTCGAATCCCTACGCATAGACGTGGAGCGTTTAACTCAGTCGGATACTAAGTCCCAACTAAGTTAAAAAAACCGCTGCAACCCAATTTCGGGTCACAGCGGTTTTTATATTTAGCATTTTTATACTTCAAAAATCAAATCACCATAAGATGGCATCGGCCAGTCTTCCTTGTCAACGATCATCTCAAGCTTGTCGATCGGTGCACGAAGTTCTTCCATGGCTGTCACTACCTGATCATGATAAAATCTGGCTCTCGCCTCATTTTCATTCATAGCAAGACCACTTTCTACCACATCCTGCAATTTTGCCAAAGATGTCTTGGTATCTGCAAGAAGGTCAGAAATCTCTGTCAAAAGTTCGGTCTGTACAGAGACATCGGCATCGCAGGCACTGCGGACTGCATTGATAGAGCCTGCAAGCTTGGTGGTACACTTGATTACCGATGGAATAATCTGCTTGCTGGTAACATCGATCATAGTCTTAGCCTCGATGTTGATTTCTTTTGCATACTGCTCATACTCAACTTCTGCACGAGATTCCAACTCAGCTTTTGTAAATACGCCAAAACGCTCGAACAGTTTGACTGATTTGTCAGTAGTAAGGGCAGGGATTGCATCTACCATGGATTTGATGTTTGGAAGTCCACGTCTTTCGGCCTCTTCTACCCATTCATCGGAATAACCATTGCCGTTGAAGACGATGCGTTCATGTTTTGTCACGAGTTCCTTGATCAAATCATGGACTGCCATATCAAAGTCATCTGCTTTTTCCAAAACATCGCAGGCATCTGCAAAAGCTTCCGCAACGATGGTATTTAATACGATATTTGGCTCACCAACTGAATCCTGAGATCCTACCATACGGAACTCGAACTTGTTGCCAGTGAAGGCAAATGGAGAAGTACGGTTACGGTCTGTAGCATCCTTCATAAAGTCAGGAAGAGTCTTTACTCCAGTCTCCAAACGAGCTCCGGAAATCGAATGAGTAGCAGATCCTGTATCAATCAACTGTGTCAAAACATCCTGCAACTGCTCACCCAAAAATACTGAGATGATGGCTGGAGGTGCTTCGTTGGCTCCAAGTCTGTGGTCATTACCCACATCGGCAGCAGACTCACGAAGAAGGTCTGCATGCTCGTCCACGGCACGAAGGACACAAGCCAGGACAAGTAAAAACTGGATGTTGTCATGTGGAGTCTTGCCCGGGTCTAAGAGGTTGATACCATCATCTGTAACCAAAGACCAGTTGTCATGCTTTCCAGAACCATTGACACCGGGAAAAGGTTTCTCATGGAGAAGGCACTGTAAGCCATGACGACCTGCAACTTTTTTCAAAGTCTCCATAACCAGCTGGTTGTGATCTACTGCGATATTGGCCTCGGCATAAATAGGAGCCAATTCGTGCTGAGCTGGAGCAACTTCGTTGTGCTGAGTTTTAGAAGAAACACCCAACTTCCATAATTCAATATTGACATCTCGCATGTAAGCAGCGATTCGTTCACGGATAGAACCAAAGTAGTGGTCATCCATCTCCTGTCCTTTTGGAGGCATAGCTCCAAAAAGAGTTCTTCCGGTATATACTAAGTCCTTGCGGGCTAAATATTTTTCACGATCTACAATAAAATATTCCTGCTCTGCACCAACAGATGGAGCCACACGCTTTGATGTGGTATTGCCAAAAAGACGAAGCAGGCGAAGGGCCTGTTTGTTGATGGCTTCCATGGAACGAAGAAGCGGTGTCTTTTGATCCAAAGCCTCTCCTGTATAAGAACAAAACGCAGTAGGAATACAAAGAGTAGCTCCAGCGGCATCCTGACGAACAAAGGCTGGAGAAGTACAATCCCATGCAGTATATCCTCTCGCCTCAAAAGTGGCGCGAAGTCCACCGGAAGGGAAAGATGATGCATCAGGCTCTCCCTTGATAAGTTCCTTGCCGGAAAAACTCATCAAGACCTTGCCGTTTGACATAGGCGCAGAGATAAAGGAATCATGCTTTTCTGCTGTAACACCTGTAAGTGGCTGAAACCAGTGAGTATAGTGGGTGGCACCTTTTTCGATGGCCCATTCTTTCATCTCATGAGCAACCACATCTGCTGTCTCAAGGTCTAATTCTCTGCCCTCTGTGATGACTTCCTTCATCTTTTGATAGGTCTTCTTCGGGAGGCGTTCCCGCATTACCGTATCGTTAAATACGTTTTCTCCAAAGATATCTGCAACGTTGAAGTATTCTTGTTCTTTCATTGTAAATGTCCCTTCCTTTAACGCACAAAGGTGCTCCGTAAACTCGTACGGAACACCTTCATATAAATAATATTAAGCTCTTCCAACAGAACCAAATAATTCCATTTTTTCTTTTACAGTAGCCTTGATTGCCTCTGTTCCTGGCAATAAGAGCTTTCTAGGGTCAAATCCCTTGCCTTCTAAGTCTTTGCCAGCTTCGATGTATTCTCTTGTAGCTGCAGCAAAAGATAACTGACACTCTGTATTAACGTTGATCTTAGAAACGCCAAGATCGATGGCTTTTTTGATCATGTCTTCTGGAATACCTGTACCACCGTGAAGTACGAGTGGCATCTCGCCTGTAAGCTGCTGGATTGCATCCAATGTCTCAAAGCTAAGACCAGCCCAGTTCTCTGGGTATTTACCATGGATATTACCAATACCAGCTGCAAGCATATCTACGCCAAGATCAGCGACAGCCTTGCATTCGTTAGGATCAGCGCACTCGCCAGCACCGATAACGCCATCTTCCTCGCCACCGATAGATCCAACTTCTGCCTCGATTGACATTCCCTTGCTATGTGCAAGAGCAACCAACTCTGTTGTCTTTGCAACGTTCTCATCGATTGGATAATGAGAGCCATCAAACATGATAGATGAGAAGCCTGCCTCAACACACTTCAAACATCCTTCATAACTACCGTGATCCAAGTGAAGAGCAACTGGAACTGTGATGTTTAATTCTTCCATCATAGCCTTCACCATAGCAGCTACGGTCTTGTAACCAGTCATGTATTTACCAGCGCCCTCAGATACACCAAGGATAACTGGAGAATTCAGCTCCTGTGCTGTCAAAAGTACAGCCTTTGTCCATTCTAGATTGTTGATATTGAACTGACCAACAGCATAATGTCCAGCCTTTGCCTTGTCCAACATCTCTTTTGCAGATACCAACATATTCGGTTCCTCCATTCTTTAAAATAATTTCACTCCGAGTGCTATTATATCCCAAGTGGCAGTTCTATTCAACCACAATTTCCATGCCTTTTTTAATGTCCAAGGCCTCTACAACACTGTGATCTCCGCCATATTCCCCATCAAGTGTCCAGGCAATTTTTTCCGCGCTGGTCAACTTTAGACTATCGGTCTGGAAAGAATATACCTGGTCGGTATCCTTGGATACTCCGGTCAGGAAAAGAAGAATATCATTTAACTCGATTGGATTTTTCGGTGTTTTTACCAAAGTAACTTCAAAAAGGCCATCATTTAAGGAAATATCTCCCGGGATGATACCCTTGAAACCGCCAACTGACATGGAATTGGTAATCATACCAAATATAAACTCATCGTATAATACATTGCCATCATACTCTACCTGCATACGGTAAGAAGGGATGTCCCAAATCTGCTTGGCTCCCTCTAAAATATAGGCTGCATGACCCAACATATTTTTCATGTCCTGGCTGGTCTGGTAAGAAACCTCTGTAAACATACCAAATGCTGCCACATAGACGAAATAGTCGTCATTGAACTTGCCCACATCACAGGAAAATGGACTTCCGTTTGCAGCGATCTCAGCTGCATGCACCATATTGGTATCAATGCCAAGAGAATTACCAAAGTCATTGGTACTGCCTGCCGGAATATATCCGATAGGCACCTCGATGCCAGATGACATGACGCCAGTAACCACCTCATCCAAAGTGCCGTCACCGCCGCTACAAACTATGCGATCAAAATTCCCAGCTTCTGCCTTGGCCTTTTCTATTGCATCTCCCGCGCACTGAGTCGTGTAGACACATACTTCATAGCCAGCTTTTACCATGACATCGATGATGTCAGCAAGATTTTCTTTTATCTTGCCCTTGCCCGAACGTGGGTTAAATAAAAACAATAAACGTTTGCTCATCTACTCACCTATTTGGTCAAAAATGATTCCAATTCCTCTATTGCCTTGGTCTCATCATCGCCCTCGGCATCAATCGTAACAACATCACCTGCAGTAAGTACAAGACTCATCATTCCCATGATACTTTTTGCATTTACTTTTTTATTGTCCATCTCAAAATAAATGCTGCTGGAAAAACGGTTTGCAAGCTGTACAAGATGTGCAATTGGTGTTGACTCCATGCTATCTGTCATGTTGACTACTACGTTTTTTTTCATGATTGTTCTCCTATCATTCTTTCCTATGCTTCTGTGCGATTTCGCTAAGGCGTCGCAATCTGTGATTGACACCGGATTTGCCAAGAGGCGGGGTCAAAAGCTGTCCTAAATCCTTGAGAGGCATCTCTGGATGCTCCAAGCGCAGTTCTGCAATCTCTCGCAGGCTCTCCGGCAAAGAGCCAAATCCCATGTGTTCTTCAATCCAGCGAATATCTCTTACCTGTCTGGCCGAAGCATTGACAGTCTTTGAAATATTGGCGGTCTCGCAATTGACCTTGCGATTCACGGAATTTCGCATTTCCTTGAGAATCCGGACATTTTCCAAATCCATCAAAGCCACATGGGCTCCCATGATATTTAGAATATCGACAATCTGTGCGCCTTCTTTTAAATATACAACGTGGTGTTTTTTGCGTTCCACAATCTTCGCATCAAGATCGAAACTATTCATAATCTCCTGCAGCTGTGCGGCTTGAGGAAGACTACGACAGACAATCTCGAAATGATAATTTTTGTTGGGGTCGCTCATGGACCCGGCCGCTAAAAATGCCCCTCGGATAAATGCGCGTCTGCAGCACGTCTGCTGTAAAAGCAGGCCGTCAACTACATCCATGCGAACCGACGGGTTCGAATCATTTTTTCGATACATTTTTAACATGGTAAGGACTTCCATGGCCTCTTCCTGGGTCAAGTCGGTCCTACTCTCAGATATATTAGTAGTTTTATCTAATAAAGTAAAGTATTTTTTTCTGAGGGCATCATTATCCGTATCCAGGGAAAGAATTGTCTGTCCATCTGCCACAGCAAGCCTTCCTGTGTGGCTTAAAATGGCGGATAATTCAGCCATACGGCAATGTCTTGCGCTATCTATTTGTGAAAAAAGTTCTTCTTTAACATGTGCTGAAAATGACATGTTGCCTCCTATTTACCTCGGGCTGCATCCTTGCCAATATCCCTGTGCTCGATTTTGATTCCGATAGACTCATTGGAAGCGATAGCCTCGTAAAGTTTGTTGGCAACGGTCACAGATCTGTGCTTGCCACCTGTACATCCTACTGCAATCACCAGCTGATTTTTTCCTTCAGAGATATAATTTGGAATCAAGAAATTGACCATATCGGATAATTTTTCCAGGAAAACATGGGTCGTCTTGCTGGCCATCACAAAATCCTGAATCTCCTTGTCATTGCCAGTTTTTGGGCGAAGATTGATATCGTAGTAAGGATTCGGTAAAAAGCGAACATCAAATACCAAATCGGCATCTGCCGGAATACCATACTTGAAACCAAAAGACATCACGGTGACAAAAAGGCTCTTGAAATCTTCCTCTGCGATAAAAATACGCTGTAATTCCTCTTTTAGCTCACGGGTCAAAAGATGGGAAGTATCAATGATATAGTCCGCCTCTTCCTTTAGAAACTGGATGGTCTCCCGCTCTTTTGCAATACCAGCGGAGATACGCTCCGTTCCGGAAAGGGGGTGATTGCGTCTGGTCTCCTTGTAGCGTTTTACAAGGACTTCATCCTCCGCATCCAAAAATAAAATGTCATAATTTTTGCCCGCCTCGCGAAGTTCCACCAAGTAAGACTGCAAGAGATGGATGGACTCGCCGCTTCGGACATCAATCCCCAAAGCCACCTTGTAATCAGGGCCATTTGAAGAAGCGTCCGTCAAATCAATAAAGGCGCGAAAAAGCGGAATAGGCAGATTGTCTACGCAATAATAGCCCATATCCTCTAGCATTTTAAAAGCTGTGGATTTACCGGCTCCCGACATGCCGGTCAAAATCAAAAGTTTCATCGTCTAAAATCTCCAAGCATGCGCACTTCAGGTTCTAAAGTGACGCCAAATTCTTTTTCTACTTTTTGCGATACATCCTGCATCAACTGACAAACATCCTCCGCCGTGGCGTTGCCAAGATTTACCACAAAACCGCAGTGCTTTTCAGAAACTGCTGCATCGCCCACCCTATAGCCGCGAAGACCAGCATCCATGATAAGTTTCCCGGCGAAATAGCCCTCAGGCCGCTTGAAAGTACTGCCGGCACTAGGATAGTTGAGGGGTTGCTTGTCCTTTCGTCTCTTGCTGTAATCTTCCATCTCAAGACGAAGTTGTGTAGCATCGGCAGGATGAAGTTTCATCTTTGCCCGCAAAATGATGACGTTTTCTGACATCATGCGACTGTGGCGATAGGATAAATCCAGAGTCTCGGCCGGCCATGTTTTGATGCTGCCGTCTTCTAGCAAAACATCCACTGATAAAAGAATATCCTTCATCTCTCCGCCATAAGCACCGGCATTCATATAGCAGGCGCCTCCTATGGTACCAGGGATTCCCGCTGCAAAAGCAAGTCCACCCAAGCCTTCCTGTAAGGCTCTGTTGGCCACCTGTGATAAAAGAGCACCAGCCTCTGCAACCATGATATCACCATCAAGTGAGATCTCAGATGCATTTTTCCCGATAGCGATAACAAGGCCAGGAATTCCTGCATCCGACACCAAAAGATTGCTGCCGTTGCCGATGATGGTAACAGGTATATTTTCTTTTTTTGCAAAAGATACCAATTCAGGAATCTCGTCGATTTTCGGAGATACAAAAAGGCCTGCTGGGCCGCCAATCCTAAAGGTGGTATGGCGGCTCATAGGCTCCTGTTCTAAAAATTGTATTTGTGGGAAGTGGGATTTGATATCCATCCGATTCCTCCATTCAATTTGTACTAGTAGAAAGTTTTGGCATTTCTAATAATCTGTGGACTAATTCTGTAAAAATGCAAGATAGCCTCTGTATGCTTCATATAAGTCAACCTTGCTGATAATCTCCCAAGGAGCGTGCATATTGAGCACTGCAACACCACTGTCGATTACCTGCATGTCCATATTGCCAAGGATATAAGCGATGGTTCCGCCGCCGCCCGCATCTACTTTTCCAAGTTCTGCAGTCTGGAAGGCAACATCCGCGTCATCCATGATACGACGAATCTCTGCCACATACTCAGCCCCTGCATCGTTAGAACCAGACTTGCCGCGGCTTCCGGTATATTTATTGAATACAAGACCTCTGCCAAAGTATGCAGAGTTCTTTTTCTCCATCACTGATGGGTAATTTGGATCAAAAGCTGCACTGACATCAGAAGAAAGGGCCTTGGAATTGCGAAGTGCTCTGCGCACAAGAAGAGCTCCCTCCTCACCGCAAAGTGCCATCACTTCTGCAAGAGTATTTTCAAAGAAGCGGGACTCCATACCGGTAGCACCGACAGATCCGATTTCTTCCTTGTCCACAAGGAGACAAACACTGGTATATTCTACATCCTGCATCTTGGCAACTGCCTCAAAAGATGGGTATGCGCAAACTCTGTCATCATGGCCATATCCCATAATCATGGAAGAATCAAAGCCATAGTCTCTGGCAGCTCCTGCAGGAACCACCTCGATTTCTGCAGACAAAAAGTCCTCTTCATCGATATCATATTTTTTTGATAAAATCTGTAAAACATTGGCCTTTACAAGATCTTTTTCCTCTTCGCTCTCAAGTGGCATGCTGCCAACCAAGACGTTTAGGTCTTCTCCTTCGATCACCTTAGAAGCCTTTTTCTCCAACTGTTCTGCTGAAAGATGAATCAAAAGATCGCTGACACCAAATACTGGATCACTATCATCCTCTCCGATGCAAACATTGACAACGCTGCCATCTTTTTTAACAACCACTCCGTGAAGTGCCAAAGGAAGGGTCACCCACTGGTACTTTTTAACACCACCATAATAGTGGGTATCTAAAAGGGCCATGTCAGTATCCTCATAGAGAGGATTTTGTTTTAAATCAAGTCGAGGGGAATCGATATGGGCGCCGAGTATACGCATACCTGCAGATAATGGCTTTTTACCAATCACAAATGCTGCAAGCATCTTGCCCTTGTTGACAGCGACAATCTTGTCCCCAGCCTTTAATTTTTTGCCTGATGAGATAACCTCATCCAAATCTAGAAATCCTGCTGCTTTTGCTTCTTTTGCAAAAAATGCAGTGCATTCTCTTTCTGTCTTATTGCAAGATAAGAACTGGCGATAGTCTTCTGCGAAA
>CAVIOJ010000075.1:0-2975 GCA_963644225.1 Lachnospiraceae bacterium
CTTTGTCAATGACATCGATATGATGACCAATGGCTGCTGCCATGTGGTGAGTTGGACCAGCCTCGCTCCAACGGTTGCAGAACTCTCTTGCATCGATAGAGAAGCGAGTTCTCATGTTGGTATCTCCAAATGTAAAAATCGGTCCCTCTTCGTTGACACCTTCTGCCACGACAAATTTGAAATGGCCATCCTTATCCTGGGTAATAGCGAGATAAGTCACATCTCCTGTAGGTGGGTAGAACTGTGTCAAATAACCGCCACCTGTCTTTCCATGGAATACGTCTACAATCTTCATGGTTGGCTTTTTATCGACGGAAATATCAGCATCTCCAGAACCAGAGTGGCCGATAATGCAGATATCTTCATTGAAATCGATGGAATACATCTCAGAAAGCTGACCAGTTCCTGCAATAGTCTTTAAAATGCTCATTGCCATGGCAACCTTCATATCTCCCTCTACTGCGCAGGCAGTTCCCTGCTTGATAAGCATTGAAAATGCTGGGATTAACATAGAATCAAGCTTGCCGGCAATACCTGTTGCATATCCATCATAATGAGAAGCGACAAGAGCTAACTGCTCATCCTTTACCCATTTTTCAAAGGCAACTACATATTTTGCCATCTCCCAGACAGTCTCTACCGTAGCGCCGCCTTCGATGTCAAAAGTATCCAGGATATCTTCTGCCTTGACACGAATTGCAGCCTCATCAGTAATATCATCAGCGATTGCCCACATTTTTTCCCAATCAAACTGCTTGGTGTAAAGGCCCATACGGTTGTAAAGGTTGGTCTCGTCGATGTAGAGATCCATCATACCAGGATATGGGCGACCAATCTGAGCAATATTGCAATCACGGAATCTGCGGCGTACCTGTGCTGCCTTGCACCACTGGTTGATTTCTCTTTCAACTGCAGGGTCGCCACCTTCAACAACACCGGTAATCACTGCATGTCTCTTGCCAGCTCGCTCCAAATCCGCTACCATCTCTCCTACTGCTCCGCAGGCATAAAGCTCGCCAAGCCAGGTTGCTGTATCAGTATTGGCATAATCCGGAGCCTTCTTTTTCTGTACATTGACAAGAACCACCGGTACATCCAAATCACGGATGGCAGGAAGCATATTGTAAGATGTCGCATAGGTAAGCAGCTGTAAGATGACAAGGTCTACATCAGCTGCACGGAATTTATCTCCTGTCACCATAGCCGCCTCTTTTGTGGTAACAATTCCTCCGTCTACTAATTCCACTGAATCAGGAATGGTCTTTTTGAAGGCATCAAACTGGCCTTCGAATTCTGGCACCAATGATGGGAACTGTGGCAAATATGCTCCCAATGCAATGGCAAAAACACCAACTCTTGCTTTTGTTTCTACTAACATTCTTTCTTCTCCTTTAAAATTTTATTTTTACTTATCTGTAGTAAATTCCTTGATATCGAAGGAATTGAAAATACAATGTCTTGCATCATTTAAATCGCTAAATTCGCCAGCAGCTATCATCTGGGCTGTCAGATTACCAATGGCTGTAGCTTCTGTAGGTCCCGCATAAACAGTCTTTCCTGTGGCCTTCGCCGTCAACTCATTGAGATAATCGGCGTTGGCTCCGCCTCCCACAATATGAATGCACGGATAGACAACACCCAGGCTTTCTTCCATCTGACTCACAGTATCTGCATAACATTTTGCCAAACTATTGTAGATAACCGCTGCAATCTGATAAGTTCCTTTTGGCACATCCTGATTGGTCTGGGCACAAGCCATCTGCACTTCCACAGACATATTCTTTGGTGCCAAAAATCTGTCGTCGTTGGCATCTACTATAGAAGTGATACTTTCCTTTGCCGCCTGACCACAGATAGAACCGAACCCCTCGTTTGGAGCCAATTCCTTGCGCACCGACTGAATCATCCAAAGTCCCATGATATTTTTCAGATAGCGATAGCGGTAGTCATAACCACCCTCATTGGTAAAATTATAATGAGCACTCATCTCGCTACAGTTTGCCTCTAGAAGTTCTGTTCCCATCAATGACCAGGTTCCAGAGCTAATATAAAGGGTATTCTCGCCAACAGATGGAACAGCCATAACAGCAGATCCCGTATCATGAGTTGCAGGCAATACAACCTTACAATCAAATCCCACTTTTTCAACAATATCCTCTTTTAGATTGCCTACAAAAGTTCCCGGCATAGAGATAGGCAAAAATATGTCTCTTGGCAATTCCAAAACCTCTATTAAGGCATCATCCCAGTTGTTGGTTCTTGCATCAACAAGCTGTGTTGTAGTCGCATTCGTATATTCCTGGACCTTTTTGCCGGTTAAAAGGAAATGAAAATAATCCGGAACCATAAGAAAAGTCTTGGCCTTGACCAAAAGATCCGGCTCCTTTGTCTTGTGAGCCATAAGCTGATAGATAGAATTGAACATCTGCTTTTGGATACCTGTCTTGGCATATAAATCCTTGGCAGATATTTTTTCATAAACCAACTCATCCATACCATCGGTACGACCATCTCGGTAGGCATATGTCTTTCCCAAGACCTTATCGTCTTCATCCAATAGAACATAATCTACTGCCCAAGTATCAATACCCATGGATGTAGGAACTTTTCCAAGTTTTGCGCACTCTTTCATACCATTTAAAATCTCTGAAAAAAGGCCTTCTAAGTTCCAGCATAAATGTCCGTCTACCGGATTCATACCATTGTCAAATCGATAAACTTCCTGCAGATGCATCTTGCCATCTTCTACCCAACTAAGCATATGACGACCACTGGATGCTCCAATATCAATCGCTAAATAATAGTTCATTTGTCACCCCCAAATTTTTATAATCTCATTTTACGAGCAAAATCAACACAAAAAAAGGACACCTTTTAACTATAAAAAGTGTCCTGTGTTGCATTTTTATTTTTTCAAAATATATACCTTGCCGCAAATTCCCGACTTGGAGGTTGGGTTTCCATCTCCCATAATC
>CAVIOJ010000076.1:0-3726 GCA_963644225.1 Lachnospiraceae bacterium
TCAGATCATACATGACTCTATTGACACCCTTCACTTCATTAATGATTCTGCTCATGACTGTCTGCAGTACCTCGAATGGTATCTGGGCAGCTTCTGCTGTCATGAAGTCGATTGTGCGAACGGCACGGACTACAACAGCATAGTCGTAGGTACGCTCGTCACCCATGACTCCGACGGAGCGCATGTTGGAGAGGGCTGCGAAGTACTGGTTTGGCATCCACGGAGCATCGGTGCCGTGTTCCTCTTTATAGGCAGCTGCTGCAGCGTCAACTTCACTGCGGTAGATATAATCGGCATCCTGTACGATGCGCACTTTTTCCGCTGTAACCTCTCCGATGATACGAATGCCGAGGCCAGGGCCTGGGAATGGTTGACGGAAAACTAAGTATTCTGGCAAGCCGAGTTCCAAACCAGCTTTTCTAACCTCGTCCTTGAACAGGTTGCGAAGTGGTTCGATAATCTCCTTGAAGTCAACATAGTCAGGAAGACCTCCAACGTTATGGTGAGACTTGATAACGGCAGACTCTCCGCCGAGACCAGACTCAACCACATCCGGATAGATGGTTCCCTGAGCCAGGAAGTCAACTTTGCCAATCTTTTTTGCTTCCTCTTCAAATACACGGATGAACTCTTCACCGATGATTTTTCTCTTTGCCTCTGGTTCCTCCACTCCGGCAAGCTTGCTGTAGTAGCGCTCCTGGGCATTGACTCTGACGAAGTTGATATCGAAGGATCCGTCTTTTCCAAATACACCCTCGACTTCGTCTCCCTCATTCTTGCGAAGGAGTCCGTGATCTACAAATACGCAGGTCAGCTGTTTGCCAATCGCCTTGGCAAGGAGTGCTGCAAGGACAGAAGAATCGACACCTCCAGATAATGCAAGAAGAACTTTTCCATCTCCTACCTTTTCTCTGATATCTTTGATAGCATTTTCAACAAAGGAATCCATCCTCCAACTTCCGCTGCATCCGCAGATATTTCTCACGAAATTGTAGAGCATCTTGCTGCCTTCTACAGTATGAAGCACTTCCGGATGGAACTGGATTGCGTACAATTTTTTCTCTGGATTCTCATCTGCTGCGACAGGGCAGTCTGCAGTATGGGCAATGGTACGAAATCCCGGTGCCATCTGGGAAATATAGTCAAAATGACTCATCCAGCATACTGTCTTGTTGGTATCTGTCTCATGATCTTCCAGGCGAATCTCTGGAAAAGGAATCGCATCTGCCGCTTCTCCAATATTTTCAAATAAAGGCGATGTGGTATCTACAAAAACCTCTGTCTTTCCGTATTCACGAACAGGTGCTTTTTCCACCTTGCCTCCAAGGACATGATTCATAAGCTGGGCTCCATAGCAAAGTCCCAAAACTGGAATTCCAAGTTCAAAAAGTTCCTTGGTATATGTCGGAGAATCCGCCTCATAACAGCTGTTCGGGCCTCCTGTTAAAATGATTCCCTTTGGATTCATCTCTTTGATTTTTTCAATATCAGTCCTGTAAGAATATATCTCACAGTAGACATTGCATTCACGAACTCTTCTGGCTACCAGCTGGTTGTACTGACCGCCAAAATCTATGACAATGACTTTTTCCTGTTCCATGTTTCCTCCGTTTTATTATGATAATTTACTATAGTCCTTCTGTATTTTATTATATCAGCGGCCTTTTTATCAAGGCAAGATTCCCTCTCAAGAAATTCTAAAATTTGCCGATATCCATAACAGATAGTATTGGCGATATCTCTAGCAGATAAACTGGCCAAATTTAGAGCCAATCAAGCAGAAAGGACCATTCAAATGAGTAGTTTTTCTATCAGTTCAACCTTAACTCTTCGCAATATGTACGGGGACTACCGCGCACTCATCACCAAAACAAACCGTAATACTGCAACCAACAACCAGCTAAGCTACGCGGATGCTACCGCTCTAAAGCGTGCTGTAAAAAAATTGAATGATTACGATTTTGAAGATGCCAGCGAAGAAAACCGAGCTGCTTATCTGCGTGCCTTTGTTGATACCTACAATTACACCATGCAATCCACAAAATCTTCTACAAATACCTACGCTGCTAGTGCCTATAAAGGATTAAAAAATCTCGTGAGTAAGTACAGCGACGAATTGGAAGAGATAGGAATCAGTGCAAATTCATCAGGCTATCTCAAACTCAGTTCGTCTTCTGCCACCAATTTAAGTGGTTCCACTTTTGATAAATTTTTTACCAACGATTCCAAATTCATGAAATCGGTTCTTACTTATGCTAAAAAAGTTACCAGCAACGTAGATTACTATGCATAATTTTTTTATTTTTCTTTGTCCGAATCCTCGGATGTCTTGAATTCATAATCCTTGCCAGGCAAGATAGCATTCAAAGCGATACCAAGAATTGCTGCGATGGCAAGAGCTGTAAGTGTGATACTTGTTCCTGCGATGGTAAATGTGATACCGTCTGAGAATCCAAGAGCACTTACTAAGATCACAGCTGCAATAATCAAGTTTCTTGATTTTGTAAAGTCTACCTGATTTTCCACAACATTACGAACACCGATAGCAGAAATCATACCATAGAGGATGAAGCTGACTCCACCGATGATAGAAGATGGCATCGATCCAATAACTGCTGCAAATTTTGGTGAAAAACTAAGGATGATAGCATAAATTGCTGCGAGACGGATAACTCTTGGATCATGTACCTTGGAAAGTTCAAGTACACCAGTATTTTCACCGTATGTCGTATTGGCAGGTCCACCGATAGCTCCGGCAAATGCTGTTGCAAGACCATCACCAATCAAAGTTCTGTGAAGTCCTGGATCCTCGACAAAGTTCTCATCAACAGTAGCTGAAATTGCTGTGATATCTCCGATATGCTCCATCATGGTTGCAAGAGCGATTGGTGCCATAACAAGTATTGCTGTGATATCAAATTTGCACCATACAAATGGCTGCCACTGTACCCAATTTGCTGTAGCGATAGATGTAAAATCAAGGATTGTAGATCCGTCTGCATTGGTCATTCCCGCGCCATTTAAGGCGAGAGCAAAGACATAAGAAATCACAATACCCATAAGAATTGGGATAATTTTGAACATGCCCTTACCCCAGATATTGAAGATCACGATAACGGCAAAAGCTACGATAGCAATCAACCAGTTGGTCTGAGCATTGCTTACTGCAGATGAAGCAAGAGAAAGTCCGATACAGATAATGATTGGTCCTGTAACAACTGGTGGCAAAAGTCGCATAACCTTGCGCACGCCAACAAGTTTGATAATCAGGGCTAAAATCAAATATAAAAGTCCGGCAACAACGATACCGCCGCAGGCATATGGCAATTTTTCGCCCATAGTCATATCAGCATAGATTCCAGTGTCCAACTGGGCAACCATGGAAAATCCTCCCAAGAATGCGAAAGATGATCCTAAGAAAGCTGGCACTTTTCCTTTTGTGATCAGGTGGAAAAGAAGGGTTCCCACGCCTGCACAAAAAAGAGTAACCTGAACTGAAAGTCCCTCTCCCTCAAAATAATCATTGACCAAAATCGGAACCAGGATAGTCGCGCCGAACATGGCAAACATATGCTGCAGTCCTAGCAAAAGCATTCTCGGGGTTCCTAGACTTCTTGCGTCTTTAATAACTCCATTTTGATTCATCACATAACTCCTTTACATTTTGTTTTTTACTATATTACTCTTTTTCTAACTCAGCCACAATCGCATCTACGGTTTCTGCTA
>CAVIOJ010000076.1:3736-10056 GCA_963644225.1 Lachnospiraceae bacterium
GTGTACGACACCGCGCTCGTCCAAATCACCCAGGCGCTCATCTAAAAGTTCATAGCTGACTCGCAGGTAGACAACGATTCCTATCTCCTTAAAATGAGCCATGGCATCCGGTCCAAAAATAACACTTCCTCCGGTGGCAATCACCGTGTTTTCCACGCAAATGCCAGCATTTATTTCATTTTCTACAGCGTTGAAGCCGTCAATCCCTTTTTCTGCTATGATTTCTTTTAAAAGTTTTCCCGTCTCATGCTGAATCACCAGATCTGAGTCTAGAAAATCATAATTCATAACCTTTGCAAGAATGACGCCGGAAGTACTTTTTCCAACCCCCGGCATACCAATCAAGACGATATTTTTTCTCATATTTTTCCTCTATGGCATGATTTGAGGATGCTCCACCGAGAGCATCCCCATTGATTCTCTTTTTATTTATTTTGTTCCAAAAATTCTGTCTCCAGCATCTCCAAGACCTGGACAAATATATGCATTTTCATTTAACTGACGGTCCAAAGAACCAACGTAAATCTGAACATCTGGATGGTCCTTGTGAAGTCTTTCAAGTCCTTCTGGAGCGGCAATAATGCACATAAACTTGATTTTTTTGCCACCATGCTGCTTGATCATGGTAATAGCATCCGAACCAGAACCTCCTGTGGCAAGCATAGGATCCACAACTACAATGGTTCTCTGATCGATTGGTGCTGGCAACTTACAATAGTACTCATGTGGTTCATGGGTATCTGGGTCACGATAAAGTCCGATATGTCCTACCTTTGCAGATGGTACCAGATTTAACATGCCGTCAACCATACCAAGTCCTGCGCGTAAAATTGGTACGATAGCTAACTTTTTACCGGCAATCATAGGCTGCTTGGTAGTCTCGATAGGTGTTTCAATCTCAACTAACTCTGTAGGCAAGTCACGAAGTGCCTCAAATCCCATAAGCATTGCAATCTCACTGACTAAGGTACGGAATTCATTGGTTCCTGTGTTCTTGTCGCGAAGTCTAGAAATCTTGTGCTGGATCAGTGGATGATCCATGATGATAACATTGTCCATCTCTTCCTCCTAAAAAGTCGAATTTTCTTATACAAATTCTAGTGTATCTGACCTTTTAAGTCAATGCCAGCATAAATTTCTGTAAACAAGAGAGCCGCTAACCATTTTGAGTTAAATATCACAAAAATCTAGGAGAAGAGTAACTGCTTGGCACACACAGCAGCAGGTCCTATATAATGCTCTTTTTTTGCCAGATTCGAGTAAAGGATTCTATTGTGTCCCATGCTCTCATCGTATGCCTTGCAGGCTTTTATCAACTCATCTCTCACCAGGGCACTTTCAAAAAGAGAGCCTGTCAAAACTATGCGATTTGGTGCCATTATGGTAGCTGAATTTACGATGCTTCTTGCAAACAAATCCATGGCCTGGCGGAATTTTTCTCCTTCTGCCTGATCCGTCGACTCTGCAAAAACCTTGCCAAAATCATCTTCCGAAAAAGCTTTTATTTTTTGCAAAGCACTATAAGAAACCTTGGTTTCAAGACAGCCCCGTCTTCCACATTTACAAACAAGTCCATCCTTTTCTACGATAAAATGTCCCAACTCTGCCGCCTTCGCATGTCGTCCTTCGTAGATTTCTCCGTCTATAACCATGGAACATCCTACTCCAGGTCCCCACTTTATAACCATAAGGTTGTCATACTCCTTGCCACAGCCATATAAAAGTTCTGCCATGGCAAAGGCATTGACGTTATTTTCTACATAAATAGGGACGTCAAAATAATCAGATAAGATGTCCGCGATTGCAACTTCTTCCTTCCAGATACCATAGGCAAAGACACTGCTTCCTTTTTCCTTGTCTACAATTCCCGGAATGCCAAGGCCTACGGCTAAAAGTTTCCGCTCATCCATGGCATTTCCTTCTTCTAAGAGCTTCTGGCCTGCCTTGGCCAGTTTTATAAGGAAATCCTTTGGTTCTGCCGCCACGTCTGTTTTAATACGTTTTTTCTTGAGCGCATCGCCTTTTAGGTCAGTAAGAGCTACCGTAGTATTTTCCGGGCTGATATTGATTGCAATCACATAGGCTGCATCGTAATTGATATCGATAAATATCTTTTTCCTGCCCACATTGCCACTGTCTTTATTGATACCCTGTTCCACAAGAATTCCCTCTGCGAACAAATCCGAGCAAATCTGGGTCACAGCTGCCGGGGTAAGGCCTAAAACTCCCGCCAAATCCTTGCGGGAAGTTGGGCCATAATCATTTAGATATTTTAAAATGGATGCTCGATTTCGTCGGCGAACCGACTCCATATTCGCACCTGTTGAACGTCCTGCCATTTTTTTCCTTTCTAAATCAAGCCTTGGCAACCTTCATCAGCATCTCAAAATCAGTGCTGTCTTTTCTTACAAATACCGGTGGCTGGCCAATCGGTGCATCTACCATAGTCTTGCCGCCTGTGTATTCCTTGCCATCAAAAAGTCCTATCCACTGATCACCTGGAAGGTAAACCTCTCGACTTGTAGCTCCCTCCTTGTATACTGGTGCCACCAAAAGGTCACGTCCCAAGAGATACTCCGTAGTTTCGGTGTAGGCCTTATCCTCATCATAATGATAAAAAAGTGGTCTCATCACTGGAGTTCCAGCTGCTGTCTCTTCCTGGACCAATTTTTTCAAATAATCAGAGAGTGCCGCGTGCATGCGTGAGCATTTTGCAAGTTGTGCCAAAAGCTCCTCGTCCTGGTCAAACTGTACGTTGTTGACCGGCTGATTGCCCTCATGACTGCGGAAGAGTGGTGAAAATACATTCATCTCCTCCCAGCGAAGCAAAAGTTCCTTGCTGCGTCGCATATGCATAATTGTAGTATAACCGCCTACGTCCGAATGAGCAATTCCGTATCCGCTCATAGCAAGAGATAAAGTGGCTGGTATCACTGCCGGAAGACCATCGTCTACTGACCAATCCACGTGCTGATCTCCTGTCCACATCATATGAGAATGAGCGATAGTTCCAGTATGTCCTGCACGGGTAAAGAAAAATACTTCTCCATCCTTGCCACATTCTGTGATGGCTTCCTGGTTCATCTGAGCCCAGATAGCAGGCCAGCGATTGTGAATGACAGCCGGATCCTCGCCGCTATACAAAACAGCATCCACTGGAAGATACTCGCCAAAATCAGCCATCCAGCCTCCCATGCCTATGCCTATCATATTGTCCTTGATAAGGCCCTTGTACCACTCATATGCCTCTGGATTGGTAAAGTCAATCATAGCCGCCGGGAATGTAGTGATGGTAACAAGATAGTCCTTGCCCTCTGCATCCTTGACGCAGTAGCCATGCTGAGAAGCGTAGGCATACAATTCTTTTTCAATAGCCATAAACGGATTTATGTAACCGAGGAAACGCACTCCCTCCTCTTTCCACTGAGCAATTTTTTCTGGCAGATTTGGATAAAGTTCTAAATCAGCAGTCCAGTTCCACATAACCTGATAGCCAAATCCTGTGCGACGACAGCCAGACCAGTCCTGACACCAGACACCTACCACGGAAGTGCCGGCATCTTTGGCCTTTTTAATTTTGGCATCTACTACATCACAACCCTCCTGGATTCCGAGGATAGCACCCTCATAGATCCAGTCAGGAAGAGCCTTTTGTCTACCAAGCAAGGCAGTCAGTTTTTTAGAGACTTCCAAAAAGTCGGCGCCACTCTCACTGTAGAGAACTGGTGGCTCCTGAAAATATAATGTAATCTTGTTTGGATTGCTAAAATCAAACTCACTATAGGCATTCACATCGCAATGCACATAATACTTGTCACTGGATACAAAAGTCGGCTGCGCATAGTAAGACTCATACTTGTCAAACGCAAGCTTTTTCTCTGGTCGCTTTCCTATGATTTTTTCCTTGATAATCTTTTTGGAAATACGGCTTGTATTTTGGTGCTCAGCCACCCAGATGCGAACCTTCTGCCCCTTGAGGTCAAACTCCGAATAGGTCTCGCCGCATCCGTAGATATGCTCCTTTGGATTGGTAGAAAAAGTAAGCCAGTAGCGGTTGATTCCCTCTTTTGCCTCTCCCACATAAGACAGTTTTAGCTTGCCTCCTATGTCAGTAACCAAAAACTGATGCAGCTGATTGGATAGATCCTTCCCCTTTGGATCCACATAAGTAAGCAGATATCCGTCTTCTCTCTCTTCTTTATTTTGGAGGGTCAGTGCCCTCTTTCCTGTAATTTTTTGCTTGTATACAAAGCTTCCCCGGGACATGGAAAAATGATTCTCCCCAGATGCAATGGCCACTTCCATGTCTAAAATTTGTTGAATATTAATAATAAAAACCCCCTTTTTCTATAATTAATTAAATCTTTTAACTAATTATAGAACGAAGCGGGTTCTTTTTCAATAAATTTTTGAATGTCCATTGACTAAAATCCGTGACTTTCCAACTGATTTTAGAAATTGTTCATAATTCCTTAAGAAAGGCAACACACTCCCGTCACATTTCCCCTTTATTATAAATAATGTCGAAAGACAGAACATAACTTTTTCATAACTCCCCCTTACAAAGGACGATGCGTGCGTTGCATCGTTCTTTTTTTGCTCTGTTGGGAAGCGCTTTTATGTCTTACACCGGTTTCGAATCCTTCCTTAGCAGACTTCTACTCTTTTGGGGCTATGCACGTCAAGGCCTTATTGCAGGCGTCGTTGACCAATAAAGTCTCTTCATCTCCAGAATAAATCCACTTGGCATCCTCGCCGCAGACATCCATCCCTAAAATTTCCTTGGCATTTTTCTTAATAAAATCTAAGGATTCTAAGGCCTGCGAAATAGACATATCCCCCTGGTCCCAATCGCAGACAGCATCCTCCCTTCGCAGCACGTCCTTGTCAAATGAAATATAGACAGGATTTTTCTCCTGCGAAAAATCTGGAAGCCCTCTTTTTACCTTGGACCAGAGCGCCCCATCAGGCGAAGGCGAATCCATATCCTGCCTCCGCACTTCCTGGATAAGCTTTTCATCCACGCCAACCAGATAAACCATCTGTAAATACTCATTGGTAAGAAGTGCCTCCTCACCCAACCGCCGCAGGATGTAATTCCTCCAAAGGAAGCCTCCTGCAAATCTGGATGGATGGTCAAAGAGGACCAAAGAAAAAGGTTCCTTGATTTTTTCCAGCCAAAAAAGGGAAAGATAGTGATAATTACCCGAATCTAAAAAATGCAGCCCCTCATAAGAAAAAGG
This sequence comes from Lachnospiraceae bacterium, assembly GCA_963644225.1. Lineage (GTDB taxonomy): Bacteria > Bacillota > Clostridia > Lachnospirales > Lachnospiraceae > Pararoseburia. Next base: position 8,980 of record CAVIOJ010000076.1, read on the forward strand.
CAAAAAACGACGACGCAGTTCCTCTTTTGCCGCGTCGTCACAATAGCAGTTTGTCCCCTCTATATCCCTGCAATCAATCTCCATCCAGTCGCAAGTTTTATAAAAAGTCATGTCCCTGTAGGCTCCGGACATATGTATGACTATTTTTTCTTCTATCATGAAATTTCCTTTCTCATTTTATGTCTGCTGCATCTATTTTAGATTCAACCTTCTGCTACATCCTTCTTTGAATTCAGTCTTCCAGCGTATCTTCTTTGGATTTAGCTTTCTACCGCATCTTCTTTGAATTTAGCTTTCTGCAGCATCCTTCTTTCTTCGAATCAAGAACATAACAATACCGGCGCCACAGATAATGAAGTAGCCCAGGATGCTAAGGGCATCTGGCAATTCTCCAAGGAAGATGAATCCTAAGAGGGCCGCAAAGACAATCTGGGTGTAATCGTAAACAGAAATCTCTCCCGCTGGCGCATAGGTGTAAGCCGCTGTGATAGAAAACTGTCCCAATGTAGCAGAAACTCCAGCCATAAGCAAAGAAGCCAACTGCCAAAAACTAAGCGGCGCATGGTCAAAAATAATAAATGGAATAGCCGACAGGCAGGAAAATGTAGAAAAGAAAAATACAATCAAAGGCCCCGGCGCACCATTTTTTGAAGCCAGACGCACATTGGTATAAGCAAGTCCGGCACACATTCCACCGATGAGTCCAAGGAAAGCTGGAAATGTCTCCACAGCATGAGTCCCCGGCCGAAGGATAAACATGGCCCCGATAAATGCCGTAATCACGCATGCCATCTGGTAAGGTTTAATTTTTTCATGAATCAAAAAATAAGAAAAAAGAATGGCAAAGAAAGGTGAGAGCTTATTTAGCATGGAAGCATCAGCGATATTTAGCTTGCCAATGGCATAAAAGTTGGCAAAAATTCCGATGGTTCCAAAAAAAGACCGGCAAAACAGATACTTGCCGGATCCCTTTGGTATGGTAAAAGGCACCTTTTTTTGCTTCATGATAAAGAAGGCGAAAAATGCCGCCACCAAATTACGAAAGAAACTCTTTTCAATGGCAGGCAAATCCCCAGC
>CAVIOJ010000077.1:0-8937 GCA_963644225.1 Lachnospiraceae bacterium
CCACATGGTCTATGCACGCTGAGTATAGCGAAGCGATAGCGTGCAAGGCCATGTGAAAGAATGTCGCCTAGGTCCTACGTTAACTTGTACAAGAATGTCGCCTAGGTCCTACGTTAACTTATGAAAGAATGTCGCCCCCAAAGTTTATTAGCACTCGCCTAAAAAGAGTGCTAATTTTTTATTGACTTTTGTATTTTGCTGTCTTATTATATTTTCTAGAGCGAAACGCCCGAGCAGATTCCTCCTCTGGAGCGAGTCTTAACTTATATAAGAAGGAGTGATAATTATGGCAAACAAGCACGGAAGTTTATCTATTACAAGTGAGAATATTTTCCCAGTCATCAAAAAGTGGTTATATTCGGATCATGACATTTTTTACAGAGAGTTGATCTCAAACGGCTGTGATGCTATCACCAAGCTTAAAAAGCTTGACATGATGGGAGAGTATGAACTGCCTGCAGACTACAAGGCAAAGGTTTCTGTTATCGTTAGTCCAGAAGACAAGACTTTGACATTTATCGACAATGGTCTTGGTATGACAGAGGAAGAAGTAGACGAGTATATCAACCAGATTGCTTTTTCAGGAGCTACAGATTTCCTTGAAAAATACAAGGACAAGGCAAGTGATGACCAGATTATCGGACATTTTGGTTTAGGATTCTACTCAGCCTTTATGGTAGCTGATGAGGTACATATTGATACCCTCTCTTACAAAGATGGTGCCACACCTGTACACTGGGAGTGTGATGGCGGTACAGATTATGAGATGGGTCAGGGAGACAAGGCAGAAGTCGGAACCAAGATTACCCTCTTTTTAAATGAGGATTGTCTGGAATTCGCCAATGAATATCGCGCAAGAGAAGTGATTGAAAAGTATTGTTCTTTCATGCCAACAGAGATCTACCTTAGCAAAAAGGATGCTCCAGAGGAATATGAGACTATCGATGTGGCAGACAAGCGTGATACCGACAAGGTTATCGAGGAAATTCATACCGATGCCAAGATGGAAGAAAAGGAAAATGAGGATGGCACCAAGGAGATGGTCGAGGTGTCACCAGCCAAGGACGAACTCAAGATTGTAAAGCGTCCAGTTCCTTTGAATGATACCAATCCTTTGTGGAATAGAAATCCGAGTGAGTGCAGCGATGATGATTATATTGCTTTCTATCGCAAGGTATTTATGGATTACAAGGAGCCATTATTCTGGATTCATTTGAATATGGATTATCCATTCAACTTAAAGGGTATTTTATATTTTCCAAAAATCAATACCGAGTATGAGTCTATCGAGGGAACCATCAAGTTATACAACAACCAGGTATTTATCGCGGACAATATCAAGGAAGTTATTCCAGAGTTCTTGATGCTTTTAAAGGGTGTTATCGATTGCCCAGACTTACCTTTGAATGTATCTCGTTCTGCACTTCAAAATGATGGATTTGTCACCAAGATTTCTGATTACATTACGAAAAAAGTGGCAGACAAGCTTAGTGGAATGTGCAAGACGGACAAGGAAAATTATGAGAAATACTGGGATGATATCAGTCCGTTCATCAAGTTTGGCTGCTTGAAGGACAACAAGTTCTGCGACAAGATGAATGATTATATCCTCTTTAAGGATATCGATGGCAAGTATACAACCCTTCCTGAACTTTTAGTAGCAGAGGAAAAAACAGAGGAGACTGCAGCTGAAGGAGAAAACGAGGGCGAAGAGTCAGCAAGCGTAGAAGAAAATGTAGAAGATACAGAAGATAAGAGAAAGACCATCTTCTATGTTACTGATATGCAGCAACAGAGCCAGTATATCAACCTCTTCAAAGAGCAGGGCATGAACGCTGTTGTATTAGATCATGCTATCGACAGTTCTTTTATCACACAGTTAGAGCAGCGAAATGAGAATTACAAGTTCTTGCGTATCGATTCTGATCTTACTGAGAGTTTGGTAGAAGAGACTTCCGAGGAAGAATTGAAAGCAGCTCAGGATGCTTTGTCAGACCTCTTTAAGAAGGCTTGTGGCAAGGACAATCTTTCTGTTAAAGTAGAGAAATTCAAAAATAAAGACTTGGCATCTATGCTTACAGTATCTGAAGAAAGCAGACGTATGCAGGAGATGATGAAGATGTATGGTATGGCTGGCATGGATCCATCCATGTTTGGCGGCGACGAGACATTGGTACTGAATGTGGACAATGAACTTGTAAAATATATGTTTGAGCATACCGATGGCGAAAATGTTGATCTATTTGCTAAGCAGTTATATGACTTGGCATGTCTTTCAAACAAGCCATTATCTCCAGAAGCCATGACAGCATTTGTTGCAAGAAGTAACCAGATTATGATGCTACTTGCAAAATAATACTTGTATTTTGTTTGTTTTACAAAAACTCACTTAGTGTTATAATAAACACAAGTGAGTTTTTTGTGTAGTAAGCAAAGTAATCAGGGTACTTTTTCTTACAAAAATGAAACTTCAATATAACATTTCAGGGGAAGAACAATGGAGTTTACAGAAGAGATAAAACGTGGTTCAGATTTTATCATGAATCAGTTTGGCGTCGGCATTATGATCGTTGCTTATAGAGGAGAGAACAAGCTAGATTTTGAGTTTATCAATGAGACTTTTGCGCAGATGATAGGCTACGAATATGAAGAATTGGTTTCCCTTATGAAGGCAGATGTGAGAGCACCCCTTTATCCGGCAGACTACAACAAAGTATTCAACAATATTGCTATGCTTGAACCAGGACACGGCGTGGAAGGCTATTTCCGTATGAAAAAAAAGACGGGAGAAAGTCTTTGGGTTTTAGGCCACTGTGCTGTAAATCGAAATTATGAAGAAGCTTATGCATTTTTGACCGTGACTGATATTGAAAAGTATGAAGTTCCAAGAGATAGACTTAGCCTGTCGGAAACGATTTGGCAGGATATAGTAAATAGTGTACCAGTTGGACTCTTGATTTTTTCAAAGGTTGACTCTGAGACATCTATCACAGAGATAAATGATTCTTTGGTCCGTTTTGCCAATTATGTGGGGGGCAAACTTGATGGACAGGATAGAAACTGGTCAAAAGAAGAACTTATGCTTCTTTTTAACCAAAGTATTTATGCTTTTTGTGAAAATGATGATAAAGGACGCGTGGATGAGATGCTCTTGGCAAGTGAATCCATGCCGATCTCCAATTGTAGATTCAGACTTCGCGGATCAAGTGATGAAAAAACAATTTGGATATATAGTACATGTTCTTCAAAGATGACCAGTGAAGGAAATCGTTCTTATTATGTTACCTTCCAGGATGTAACTGCAGACGAGAAACTCAAGGCAGAACTCCAAGCCAGCCATGACATCCTGCAGAATTTAAATCACTACGACACACTGACAGGTGTCAGAAGTCGAAATTATTACAATAAATTCGTGGAAACTTGCAGGAAACAAAAGATTTCAAATGTTGGTATCGCCTTTGCAGATGTCAATGGCCTAAAGATGGTAAATGACAAATTGGGCCATCAGCAGGGAGATTATCTCATACGTAGTTTTACCAATATCATGATTGATGAGTTTGGTCGGGACCATATTTACCGTATCAGCGGTGATGAGTTCGTTGTTGTCGTTTGGGATATAGAGCGAGAAAAATTTATGCGTCAGATGCGACGGGCTCACAAGGCAATCCTAGATGGTGGCAATGTAGCCAGCGTCGGATATATTTGGAAAGAAAATGTCTCAGATATCAGACGCAGGGTAAAGCAGGCAGAAGAACTGATGTATCTCGAAAAGAAAAAATTCTACGAGGACAAGTCAACTCTTCTTTCAAAGCATAGAAATCAATTGCAAAAATCTGTAATCGAGGGTATTGAGAGCAGAAAATATTGCATGTACTTGCAGCCAAAGGCGTGTATCGGCGGTAAAAAGATTATTGGTGCTGAGGCCTTGGTGCGTTATCATGCCAAGGATGGTCAGATAATACCTCCTTATGAATTTATTCCTCAATTGGAAGCTGAAAAATTGATTTCCTATGTTGACTTCTTTATGTTGGATGAGGTATGCAATTTTTTGGATGTTGCCAAGAAAAAAGGGGACGACGACATCAAAATCTCCGTCAACATGTCCAGAGTTACCATGGCAGAGGACGATTTTTTTGAGCGGATTATTGCTACTTGCAGCAAGTATGACATCAACAATAACCAGTTAGAATTTGAGATAACGGAATCCAACCATACCATGGATGATATACGTATGGAGGAGGATATCAGGCGACTCAAGCAAATGGGATTTGGCATATCACTTGACGATGTTGGAACAGAGTATTCTTCCTTCCCTATGCTTATTATGGACGGCATAGATACGGTAAAAATTGATCGATCCTTTATTTTAAAATATAAGGATCCAAAGGTAGATAAGATGCTATCACATATTATTTCCATGTGTCATGACTTGGGTCAGACTGTTATTGCCGAGGGTATAGAGACAGACGAAGAGCGCTTGGCTTTGATGGCAAAAGATTGTGATTTGTATCAAGGCTATCTTCTTTCAAAGCCTATTCCGGTAGATGATTTTGTGGCAAAATTTCTTACAAAATAAATAAAAAGGATGTGTATCTGCAGCGATTTATTCACTGCGGAATACACATCCTTTTTTAGTCAATTAGACAGATAAGTTTTATGAATTTTTCTTTAAATTCTTATGGGCAGTTGAAAGCATAAGTTTGATACGGTTCAACTGGTTTACTTCTGATGCGCCAGGATCATAATCGATGGCAACAATATTTGCCTTTGGATATTCATGGCGAATCTTTTTGATAACACCTTTTCCTACGATATGGTTTGGAAGGCAGGCAAATGGCTGTGCACAGATGATGTTTGGAACACCCTGTCCGATAAGTTCTAGCATCTCACCTGTCAAGAACCAACCTTCACCCGTTTGGTTACCGATGGAAACGATGGACTCAGCTTCCTTGGCGGTATCTTCTATATAGCAGGTCGGCTGGAAATGCTTACTCTTGGCAAGTTCATCTCTTGCATCCTTTCTCATCCACTCAAAGAATTTGATCAGCATCTTATTCATGCGAGCTGTCTTTTTCGACTCGCCGAGTTCGTCTGCCTTGTAAAGCTGGTTGTAGCAGCAGTAAAGCAAAAAGTCTGTAAGATCAGGAACAACAGCCTCGGCACCTTCTGCCTCTAGGAGGGTAACTACATCGTTGTTGGCAGCAGGGTGGTATTTTACCAAAATCTCACCAACCACACCGACACGAGGTTTCTTTTCGTCGGTAATAGGCAAATTATCAAAGTCTTGAATGATCTGACGGCACATCTTTTTATACTTTCTATGAGAAAGGAGACCGTCCTGAGTTACGAAATTGATTACCTCTTTTTTCCATTTTTCATGCAAAGCGTTAGCAGAACCAGGTGTTGCTTCGTATGGGCGCATACGATACAAGCAGCGCATAAAGATATCACCAAATTCCAAAGCATAGAGACCGTGCTGCAAGAGGGCAGGAGTGATCTTGAATCCTGGGTTCTTTTCAAGGCCTACCATATTGATGGAAATAACCGGAACATCCGGATAACCGGCGCGCTCAAGGGCACGACGGATAAATGCAATATAGTTGGTCGCACGACATCCACCACCGGTCTGAGAGATCAAAACAGCAGTTTTTGACATATCATATTTGCCAGACATGATGGCTGCCATAATCTGTCCTACGACAATGAGGGATGGATAGCAGGCATCGTTATTTACAAATTTCAGTCCGACATCTACACATTCTCTTGCAGAGATATTTGGAATAGCCAAATGGTATCCAGCAGCCACAAAGGCTGGCTCCAACAATTCGAAGTGAATTGGAGACATCTGAGGGCAGAGGATGGTGTAGTCCTTGCGCATCTCCTCTGTAAAAATCACACGCTCATAATTAGCTGGAACGATGGTGCGCTTTTCACCTTTCTTTTCTCTTACGCGGATAGCTGAGAGAAGAGAACGAACACGAATTCTTGCTGCACCTAAGTTGTTGACCTCGTCAATCTTGAGGCAGGTATAAATCTTGCCGGACTTGGTCAAAATGTCGCTAACCATATCTGTGGTAACTGCATCCACACCACAGCCGAAAGAGTTGAGCTGGATCATATCCAAATCATCTCTGGTCTTAACAAAGTTGGCCGCAGAATATAGTCTTGAATGATACATCCACTGATCCATAACAAGAAGTGGACGCTCCAAGTTGCCAAGGTGTGAAACGGAATCTTCGGTCAAAACACAGATGCCGTAGGAATTGATAAGTTCAGGAATACCGTGATTGATTTCAGGATCCACATGGTATGGACGACCGGCAAGTACGATACCGCGACGACCGGTTTCTTCCATATATTTTAAGACTTCTTCACCCTTTTTACAGATTTCAAGACGGGTGACTTCCTGTTCTTTCCAAGCCTCGCTGATAGCATCTCTTATCTCAGATTCGCTGATATCGAATTCTTCCTTGAAGCATTTTACCAAGCCGAGGGAAACCTTTTCCTCGCTTCCAAAAGACAGGAAAGGATTGATAAAGCGAACCTTGCCGCTTGTGATTTCATCTACGTTATTTTTGATGTTTTCCGAATAAGATGTGACAATCGGACAGTTGTAATGATTGCCGGCGTCCGGAAATTCTTCTCTCTCATAAAATACAGCTGGATAGAAGATAAAATCGGTATTGCCTTCGTTGATGAGCCATTGTACATGGCCGTGAGCAAGCTTTGCAGGATAGCATTCTGACTCACTTGGAATTGACTCGATGCCGAGTTCATAGATTTTTCTTGAAGATGCTGGTGAGAGCACAACAGAGAAACCTAATTTTTTAAAGAAGGTAGCCCAGAATGGGTAGTTCTCATACATATTGAGAACACGAGGAATACCTACTGTTCCGCGTTTTGCTTCTTCCCTTGGCAGGGACTCGTAATCAAAAATACGCTTATTTTTATATTCAAAGAGGTTTGGAATGTTCTCTTTGTTCTTTTCTTTTCCAAGACCTTTTTCACAACGGTTACCGGTGATGTAGTTACGGTTACCAGAAAAACGGTTGATGGTAAGGAGACAGTGGTTTGTACAGCCCTGGCAGCGAGCCAGTTTTGTATCGTAAGTCAGCTCGTTGATCTGATCGATGCTAAGCATAGTGGTTTCGTAGCCTTCTTCGTGGCGTTCTCTCGCGATGAGGGCACAACCGAAAGCACCCATGATACCAGCGATATCAGGTCTTACGGCCTGGCATCCTGAGATACGCTCGAAGGAACGGAGTACTGCGTCGTTATAGAAAGTTCCACCCTGTACTACGATATTTTCTCCAAGCTCCTTTGGGTCTGAGAGCTTGATAACCTTAAAGAGGGCATTTTTTATAACCGAGTAAGCAAGACCAGAAGAGATGTCAGCTACAGTAGCTCCTTCTTTTTGAGCCTGTTTTACTTTTGAGTTCATAAATACTGTACATCTGGTTCCAAGGTCAATAGGATTTTTTGCAAAAAGTGCTTCCTTGGCAAAATCGGCAACTGAGTAGTTCAGTGATTTAGCAAAGGTCTCAATAAAGGATCCGCATCCTGAAGAACATGCTTCATTTAACTGGACACTGTCGACAGTTTGATTTTTAATCTTGATACATTTCATATCCTGACCACCGATGTCAAGGATACAGTCTACCTTTGGATTGAAAAAGGCTGCTGCGTAGTAGTGGGCAACGGTCTCTACTTCGCCTTCGTCCAGCATGAGAGCAGACTTTAAGAGTGCCTCACCATATCCGGTAGAGCAAGAGTGTACGATTTTTGCATCTGCTGGAAGAAGTCTATAGATTTCCTTGATGGCGCCTATTGCTGTAGCCAAAGGAGAGCCGTTGTTGTTGCTGTAGAAGGAATATAAAAGAGAACCTTCCTCATCCACAAGAGCAATTTTGGTGGTGGTAGAACCGGCATCAATACCTAAGTAGCAGTTTCCGTGATATGAAGCCAAGTCGGCTGTCTTTACATGGTTATCGCCGTGACGTTTCTGGAATGCCTCATAATCTTCTTGGGAAGCAAAAAGTGGCTCAAGACGGGCTACTTCGAATTCCATTTTAATGTTGGAAGAAAGCTTTGCCATGATATCTGTGATGGCAATAATATTTTCCTCCTTGTAATTTAAGGCAGAACCCATGGCTGCAAAAAGGTGTGAGTTTTCCGGAGTGATGGCATGCTCATCGTCCAAGTTTAATGTGCGGATAAAGGTATGCTTTAACTGGTCCAAAAAGTGGAGTGGACCGCCAAGAAAAGCTACGTGACCGCGAATAGGCTTACCGCAGGCAAGACCAGAAATAGTCTGGTTGACAACGGCCTGAAAGATAGATGCAGACAAATCCTCTTTTGTAGCACCTTCGTTGATAAGTGGCTGGATGTCTGTTTTGGCAAAAACACCACATCGAGCGGCGATTGGATAGATAGCCTTATAATTCTTAGCATACTCATTGAGGCCAGAAGCATCTGTTTGAATGAGAGAGGCCATCTGGTCGATAAATGAACCTGTACCACCGGCACAAATTCCGTTCATACGCTGTTCGACATTTCCATTTTCGAAATAGATAATCTTGGCATCTTCGCCACCGAGCTCGATAGCTACATCTGTCTGAGGCACGAAGTGACTGAGAGCTGTTGATACAGCAATAACTTCCTGACAAAAATCAATACCTAAATGCTTTGCCAAGGTAAGTCCGCCGGAACCTGTGATGATAGGAGAGACATTGATTTCTCCAACTTCATCGAAGGCCTTGTGTAAAAGTGTGCTCAAAGTCTCCTGAATATTTGCATAGTGACGTTCATAATCGGAAAAAATAAGTTGATCGTCTTCATCAAGAATTGCAATCTTAACTGTGGTAGAACCGATATCGATTCCAAGTTTATAGAATTTTTGATTCATAATCGATGCTCCTTTTCTTAAAAATACTCTAT